>JANNHF010000122.1:0-7027 GCA_031404235.1 Chloroflexota bacterium | reverse complement strand
CCGATGACACGCCGGTGCGACTCTTGGATGGGACGCATCCGGCCGGAGTTCGCACGGCGCGGTTCTGGTTGTACCGCGGCGTGCTCGTGCCGTACAACGTGTTCGACTTTCACGAGAGCCGCAGTCGAGACGGACCGCGCGAGTTCTTGAAAGACTTTTGTGGCTGCGTGAAGGTCGATGCCTATGGCGTCGACGGAGGCGCCGGTCGCGGAGGGGACCGCGGCGCTCACGAGGGCAAGCGTGCTCCCACGATGCCCCGTAGTCCGCGAGCCCAGTCCTCCCCGGTCATCGTCCTCTTACCGGCAGGACGCACCAGGTCGAGACGCAGCCAGCCGGCGCCGGCCGCGACCTCGGGCCGACCGTCGTGGATCTCCAGAACACCGTGGTCCTGCGGTGAGCCGCCGGACACCGAGGCTCCGCCGACCACGAGACGATCGCCGCGGAACGTTGTCCACGCGCCCGGCTCCGGTGTGAACGCCCGCACCCGACGCGCCAGCTCATCCGCGGGTCGGGCGAAATCGAGCGCGCCGTCAAGCGACGTGAGCTTCGGCGCCAGCGTCGCGGTCGCACCGTCCTGAGGAGCGCCACGCAGCTCTCCGGCCAGATATCGGGGCAGCTCTCGCTCGAGCAGACTCGCACCGAGCAGCGCCAATCTTCGCGTGAGATCGCCCGCCGACTCCGCTTCACCGATCGGGGTCCGCTCCTGGACCAGGATCGGGCCCTCATCGAGAGCCGCCGTGCCCTCCATCAGCGTGACGCCGGTCTCGTCGTCACCGGCGAGGATCGCGTGCGCGATCGGCGCGGCGCCGCGCCAGCGCGGCAACAGCGAGGCGTGCACGTTGACCGCGCGGCCGCTCACCGACTCGAGCAGTGTTCTCGGGATCCGGTTCCCGTACGCGGCCCACACCAGGAGCTCCGGCCGGAGCGACAGGATCTCCGCAAGCGCGGCGTCGTCGATGCGCGCCGGCTGCAGCACTGGCACGCCGAGCCCGAGCGCGCGGGCCTTCACGGCGGGCACGGTGAGACGTCCTCGGTCTCCGGCGCGGTCGGGCTGCGTCACCACGGCCACGAGCTCTATCGCGCCGCGGTCGCGCACCCGATCCAGCGCGTCGAGCGACGGAACCGCGAACTCCGGCGTTCCGAGAAAGACGGTGCGCGTCACCGAGTCCCCCACTCGCGCTTCAGGGCCGCCGCGGCTCTCCTTCGCCGGCTTCCGCCCCGTCGCCGACCTCAACGTCATGCAGGTCGTCACGCGACTTGAGACGGTCGATGTACAGGATGCCGTTCAGGTGGTCGGTCTCGTGGAGCATGCACTGCGCGCCGAACTCCTCACCCTCGACGACGAACTTCTTGCCGGTGATGTCCAGCGCGACAAGCCGCGCCTCGAGCGGGCGCTCGAGCATGCCATACATGCCGCGCACCGAGAGGCATCCCTCGCTCGTTTCGTCACTGTCGCCGCTGACCCATTCGATCTTCGGCTCGATCGCGACGATGCCGGCCTCGTCGACGTCCATGATCGCCATGCGGAGCGGGACGCCGATCTGCGGAGCCGCGATGCCGATCCCCCGCGCGGCGACCATCGATGCGAACAACCGCTGCGCCAGTGCCTCGAGCTCGCCGCGATCCATGCGTGGCTTCTTCGCCGGAGCGCGCAGGACCGGATCGCCGATCTGACGCACCTCGACGGCGTGCGCGGAAACGAAGGCGGGCGCGGACCACTTTGCGCGGCGACCCGGGTCGATCCGCCACGGCGATCCCTTCGCGATTCGCAGGCGCGGGGGCTGCGGCTCTTCCTCAGCGATGCTCTCGCTCATCCGAGAAGTGTCACTGGGTCGACGTCGACCGTCCACTCCGCCGACGGGGGAACGCGGTCGAGCAGCGCCTCGGGTCGCGCGCCGCGCAGGACGAGCTGCATCCGAAATGATCCGGCGCGTTTCGCCGCGAAGGCGGGTGCGGGCCCGAGCACCTCCGCGTCACCGGCGGCGTCCGCGCGCAGCGCCTTTGCGTAGGTGTCCGCGCGACGCTCGACGGTGTCGGCGCGCTTCGCCTGCGTCTGAAGGAGCACGAGCTTCGCGAACGGCGGATAGCCGAATCGTCGGCGGCCATCGAGCTCGGCGACCGCGAACGTCGCGTAATCGTGTGCCGCGGCGGCGCGTACGGCGTAGTGATCGGGCAGGTAGGTCTGCACGATCCCGCGTCCGCCCGCGGGTCCGCGGCCGGAGCGGCCCAAGACCTGCGTCAGCAGCTGGAACGTCCGCTCCGCCGAAGAGAAGTCCGGGAGGCTGAGCACGGTGTCGGCGTTCACGACGCCGACGAGCGACACGCCGGGAAGGTCGAAGCCCTTGGCCACCATCTGCGTCCCGACGATGACCTGCGCGCGCCGCGATCGCATGCGCTCGAAGAGCGCCGCGTGCGAGCCCTTCGCGCGCACCGCATCGCGGTCGAGCCGCAGCACGGCCGCCTTCGGCACGACCGCCCGCACCTCTTCCTCGACCCGCTGCGTCCCGACACCCAGATGGCGGATCCGCGCGCCGCCGCAAGCCGGGCAGCGCTCGGGCGGTGCCGCCCGGCGGCCGCAGCGATGGCACACGAGGGACCCGTCAGCGTGATACGCGAACGGGATGTCGCAGGCCGGGCAGCTCACGACATGGCCGCAGTCGCGGCACAGCACCACCGTGGCGAAGCCGCGGCGATTGAGATACAGGATGGCTTGCTCGCCTTTCGCGACGGTGCGCTCGAGCGCGACACGCAGCGCGCGCGACAGAGTTCCGCGGTTGCCAGCCTTCAGCTCGAGCCGGAGGTCGACGATGGTCGTCGGCGGCATCGAAAGATCGCTCACGCGCTCGGGGAGCGAAAGGAGCCGCAGCGCTCCGGTCGTCGCAGCGTGATAGGTGATCACCCGCGGCGTCGCGCTTCCTAGGATCACCACCGCGCCAGCGATCCGTCCGAGCGCCAGGGCCGTGTCGACCGCGTGGTAACGCGGGGCGCTCTCCTGTTTATAGGAGGGCTCCTGCTCCTCGTCGACGATCACGAGGCCCGGACGCTGCAGCGGAGCGAAGAGCGCGGAGCGTGATCCGACGACGACGTCGGCCACCCCGTCCAGGATGCGGCGCCATTCGTCGTAGCGCTCGCCGGACGAGAGCGCGGAGTGCAGAAGTGCCACGCGCTCGCCGAAGCGGGCAACGAACCGCGCGACGACCTGCGCCGTCAGCGCGATCTCCGGCACCAGAACGATCACGCCGAGCCCCAGTGCGAGAGTGCGCGCCGCAGCGCGGAGATACACCTCCGTCTTGCCGCTAGCGGTGACGCCGTGCAGGAGATATGGCGCGCTCGTGCCGAGGCTGGCGATGATCGTCCCCAGAGCGTCGGCCTGTCCGGCGGTCGCTGTCGCGTCGCGCACCGAGTCGTCCTCGCCGAGCGCGAATTCGCGGGGGATACGGCGCACGCTGCGCGCGCCCTCGAGCACCAGGCCGCGCTTCGCGAGCGCGCGCGCCGCGAGCGCAGTGCCGCCCGCTTCGGCGAGGTCCGCCGAGCTCTCCGCGCCCGCACCCAGCGCTCGCAGCGTCGCGAGCTGGCGCGCTCCCAGGCGCGCGGTACGGGCGAGCGCGTCGCGGCCCGCAGGCGTCAACGCGAACACGGGCTCGCGCCGGTCACCGCGTGCCGTCGGCAGACCGGCGCGCGCGCGGCCGGCGAGCGCGGGCGGAAGCATCGCCCTGACCGCGTCGGCAACACCACAGCGGTACTCGGCAGCGATCCACGCCGCGAGCGCGAGCTGATGCGCCCGCAGCAGCGGCAAAGGGTGGACGAGCGCGTCGATCGCGCGGAGCGTCCCCTCGTACGGCGCGTCGAGCCGCACGACCACCCCGGCCACGGAGCGTGGGCCGAAGCCCACTCGCACGAGATGTCCTGGCGCCAGCGCCAGCCCCTCGGGCACCGAATAGCTGAAGGTGCGCGCCGGTCCACGTGCGCCGGCAAAGACCGCGACCTCCGCGGTTCGCCCCGTCACAACTCGTAATGCCGCGGTCGCTTCGCCTCCTTGCGGATGATCTCGGCGATCTTGTCGACCGTCTCGTCGAGCTTGCCGTCCTCGTTGACGACGACGTAGTCGTACTCGGGCGCCGCCGCCATCTCTATCTCGGCATTGCGCAGGCGCACATCGCGTTGCTCCTGCGTCTCGGTGCCCCGCGCCGCGAGCCGGCGGCGGAGCGACTCGACCGAGGGCGGCATGATGAAGATGGTCAGTGCCTCCGGCAGCTGCGATTTGATCTTGCGCATACCTTGCGGATCGGGCTTGACGATCAGGATCTTGTGGTCGCTCAGCGTCTCGGCGAGAACGTCGCGGCGCACCCCTTTGAACTCGCCGTGCACCATCGACCACTCGAGGAAGTTCCCCTCCTCGATCTCCTCGCGGAACTTCTCCGGTGAATAGAAGTAGTAGTGCTTGCCGTGGCTCTCGCCAGGCCGTGCCTTGCGGCTCGTCGCGGTCACGTACACCACCGCGTCGTCCAACTTCTTGACCAGTCGCTCGAGCACCGTGTCCTTCCCCGCGCCCGACGGCGCCGAGATGATCACGAGAAGACCTTTGCCGTCGACGCTCACGACACCTCCGCGAACAGCGGAGCGCTGGGCGCGGGCTCGCCGAGAGCTCCCAGGTGCGCGACGAGATCGGGTGCGAGGGGCGCGGTGAATGTGCGCTCGCCGGCGTGAGGAAGACGCACCGTGAGCCGCCACGCATGGAGGAATTGGCGCGCCAGTCCGCTCGTGTCGCCACGCCGTCCATACACCGGGTCGCCAACGATAGGGAAGTGCGCGTACGCGAGGTGGACGCGGATCTGATGCGTCCGGCCGGTGACCGGCTCGACGTGCAGTAGCGCGGTCCGGTCATCGCCACCGCCCCACGCGGCGATGCGTTTGAAGCGCGTCACCGCATCGCGGCCGCCCGCGCGCACCACCATCCGCCGGCGGTCCTCGGTGTCACGAAGGAGCGGAGCCTCGACGACCGTCGCGATGTCGCCGGGGTCGCCCCACACGAGCGCCAGGTATTCCTTCGCGAAGCGCTTGGCCTGGAGCTGCCGCCCGAGCGCGAGCTGGGCGACGTCCGTCTTCGCGACCACGATCACGCCGCTGGTGTCCTTATCCAGACGGTGGACGATGCCCGGCCGGCCGCTCTCGCGCCCGGTGGTCGACTCGATGCGCCCGAGCATCGCGTTCACGAGCGTGCCCGTCCTGTGCCCGTGCGCCGGATGCACGACGAGACCCGGAGGCTTATTCACCACGACGACATCCTCATCCTCGTAGAGGACGTCGATGTCGATGTCCTCCGCCTGCAGCAACACGTCAGGCTCCGCCGCCGGGACGTCGACGACGAGCTCCTGACCCTCGCGCACTTTGTACGCGGGCTCGACCGCCGCGCCGTCCACACGAACGTGGCCGTCGCGCGCCAGGCGCTGGATCGCGCTGCGCGAAAGGAGGCTGTGCTCCGCGAGGAACTTGTCGACGCGCTGCCCACCGGCCTCGACCCGCAGCGTGATCGTGTGGGTCATGCCGCCCGCGCGGGGGTCTTCCGCTCCTCCTGCCACAGCAGCACCGTGACGAAGAGGATGCCGAGCACGATCGACGAATCGGCGACGTTGAACGCCCAGAAGCGCGGACCCGGAACGAGGCCGACGTCGACGAAGTCCACGACGTAGCCCTGCCTCACGCGGTCGAAAAGATTCCCGAACGCACCACCGAGCTGCATGCCGAGCGTCGCGGTGACCAGGGGCGATGAGTTCGCGAACTGCCGGTAGTAGTAGACGATCGCGATCACCGCGACGACCGAGAGGACCGACAGCAGCGTTGTGCGCTCGGGCAACAGCCCGAATGCGGCGCCAGTGTTCTGCGTGTGCACGATGCGGACGTACTCCCCGACGACCTGCCGCCCTTCGTGCAGCGGGATGTTCTGCTCGACCCACATCTTGGTGATGCGGTCGAAGACGAAGACGAAGATGGCGACACCCGCGACCAGGGCGAGGCGACGAGGGGACATGACGAAATCCTAGGCGGCGCCGGGGTCGCGTGTTAGGTGACCATCCCCCCATCGACGACGATCACCTGCCCGGTGATGTACGCGGCCTCGTCAGAGGCGAGGAACGCGATCGCGCCCGCGACGTCGTCCACCGTGCCGAATCGACCGAGCGGGATCTGCTTCAGGATCGTCTCCTCCATCTGCTTCAAGAGGGCGCTCGTGAGGTCCGTGGGCACGAAGCCGGGGGCGACGGCGTTGCAGGTGATGTTGCGGCTCGCCATCTCGCGCGCGACCGTCTTCGTGAGCCCGATGAGACCGGCCTTCGCCGACGCGTAGTTCGCCTGACCCGCGTTCCCGGCGATGCCCGCGACGGACGACACGTTGATGATCCGGCCGGCGCGCTGCTTCATCATCGGCCGCATCGCGGCCTTCGTCACGAGGAACGCGCCGCGCAGGTTCAGATCGAGTACCGCATCCCATTCCTCGGCGCTCATGCGGATCAAGAGGTTGTCCCGCGTGATGCCCGCGTTGTTCACGAGGATGTCGAGGCGGCCCTCGCCGAACGCGAGTGCTTCCTTCACCACGCGCTCCGCGTCGGCGTCGACCGAGACGTCGCCCTGGATCAGCGCCGCGGTCGAGCCGGCGTCCTCGACCAGCCGCTTGGCCTCGGCCGCCGCCGCGGCGTTGCCCTTGTAATTGATGGCGATCTTCGCGCCATCGCGGGCGAGCCGCACCGCGGTCGCACGCCCGATCCCCCGGGCGGCGCCCGTGATCAGCGCGGTCTTCCCAGCAAGCGAGCTCACCAAGGCGATGATGCACGGCTCAGAGAAAGACGGCAGCGCGGCTGTTGGTGCGAGACGAGCATCACGCCTTGGCGAAGATCAGCGACGCGTTGTGGCCGCCGAAGCCCATGGAGTTGGAGAGTGCGGTGGTGATGCTCGCAGCCCGCGCGGTGTTGGGCACGTAGTCGAGATCCAGCCCCGAGTCGGGGGTGGTGTAGTTGATGGTCGGCGGGATGCA
>JANNHF010000121.1:0-1730 GCA_031404235.1 Chloroflexota bacterium | reverse complement strand
CGCTACCTGCGCGTGCTGACGCTGCGCAGCGTGGCCGCGCGCAAGGCCGCACTCGACCAACATCGCCGCCGGCACCGCCACGGCCTGCGACCCGACGACCAATGGCGGCTTCTGCTAGGAACTCAGTAATCACCGGCCGTAGCCAGCGGGCATTTCGGCCGACCGAGACACACGGGCACCTGGGCCCGCGCGGACCCCTGACCGGCAACGCCCCGGTCTCGGTCCGAATCTGCTAGGTAAAGCCTCGTTTGACCAGGCAGTTGCAGGGACGTAAAGTGCCCGGCGATGCCCGCCGTCCGTTCTCCCATGGTGGCCGACGTTGGCGCGCGCATCCGCTCGCTGCGGACGGCGAAGGGCCTGACCCAGGCGCAGGTCGCGGAGCCGAACTACACCAAGGCGTACATCTCGATGCTGGAGTCGGGGCGCACGCGCGCTTCGATGAAGGCCCTCGAGCACATCGCTGGCGTGCTCGGCGTGAAGCCGGCGGACCTGCTGGGTGGCGTCGCGGCCCCCGGGACGCCGCAGTACGAGCTCCTAGAAGCCCGCCGCTACATCGAGCAGCAGCGCGCGGCCGAGGCGATCCCGATCCTCGAGGCGCTCGAGGAGGGGCTCGGCGCCTCCGACCAGCTCGTTCGCCTTCGCTACCTCGCGGCGGCCTACAACGCGGTGGGTCAACCGAAGCAAGCGTTCCCGCTCATCGAGCGCGCACAGCGGATGGCTGACCTCCTCGATGACGAGGAGGAGCAGGTCCGCGTGAACGCCGTGCTTGCGAGTGCCTATTCGAGCACGTACGCGTACGAGGAGGCGCTGCGGCTGCTCCGCGAGATCGTCGCGGCCTGCGAGAAAGGCATCCCCAACGATCCCGCCTTCCATTTCCGTCGGTTGGTCGACCTCGCGGTGGCGCTGACCAACATGCGCCAGCCCAAGCAGGCCCTCGCAGCGTACGAGCGCGCTATCGCGCTCTCCGACAAGTTCAGCGATCGGCCCGCGCTCGGCAACCTCTACGCGGGCATGGCGAAGACGCACCAGGAACAAGGCGATCTCGAGGCCGCGATCATCTACAACCAGAAGAGCCTGCAGATCTTCGAGGAGCTCGGGTTGTTCGACCACGTCGCCTGCACGCTCGACAACGCCGCGCTGCTGTACGCCGAGTACGGCAACCGCGAACGAGCCCGCGAATGTCTGACGCGTGCCGCGGCGCTGGCCGTGGAGATACAGCGCGACGGCACGCTCGCCTCGATCAAAGCCTCCGAGGTCGAGGTGATGGCGAAGGTCGATCCGAAGCACGCGCTCGAAATTGCGCAGGAAGCGCTGAAATTCGCGCGCAAGGTCGACCAGCCCGACGCGCAGGTGCGACTGCTCGTGCTCCTCGGCGAGCTGCGCATGACATCGAACGCGGCCGCGGCGCGCCGGTCGTTCCAGGAAGCGCGTCAGCTATCCGAAGAGCGCGCGCCGCATCTGCTTCGCGTGATCTTCGACCGCTGGTCGCACGCGGCCGAGTCCACCGGGGACAGCGAAGAGGCGCTGCGGCTCGCGAGGCGCGCGCTGGAGACAGCTCGCACATAGCCCGCGGTCCTGCCCGTAGCCTCTTCCTATGACACTGACCGCCGCCCTCGTGCGCGAACGCGTGCGCGGCACGATCCTCGAGCGGATCGGCGACACGCCACTGGTGCCGCTGCGTCGCATCGGCGCGGGTCTGCGCGGCGAGCTATGGGCGAAGATCGAGTCGG
>JANNHF010000120.1:0-3779 GCA_031404235.1 Chloroflexota bacterium | reverse complement strand
ACCGACGACGCCAGCGAGCGGGCCCGCGCGTCCGGCGAGACGATCGCGAGGCGCCGCGTGCCCGCCGCGCGACGCGCGACCTCGAAGAAGACCGCGTTCCGTGCCACCGGCGCGCCAGCCGAGATGGAGATCACCAGGTCGTCAGCGGTCGGCGCCGCGACGATGCGCTCCACCGCCTCGAGCACGCTCGCGCGCGCCCCGAGCTCGATCACCGTCCGTCCAGCGACCGGCACGGTCATGACGCGAAGATCCCGGAGGCGATCGCCGCGGCGCCGACGGCGACGAGGTCATCCGCACGGAGCGGCACATCGCCGTAGGCGCGGTTCGCGAGCCCCACCGATAGCGGTGTCACATCGACGGCCCCGCCGCGCACACCGCTCACTGCCTCGCCGAGCGCGTTCGGAAGGGCCAGCAGCGAATCGGGCACGCCAACAAAGAGCCAGCGCGCGGGCGGCAGCCCGTCCAGCGAGTGCAGCGAGGCGACGACGCAGTCGGCCCACACCCGCGCATCGGCTTCGAGGCGATCGGGGCGCGAGGCGATCGCGATGCGGCCGAGACCGAACGCTCTCGTCGCGACGACGCGTCCCTCGCGCAGCACCGCGAGCGCGGTGACATCGCCGCCCAGACGCAGCACGCCCGCGTCGAGGACGCCGGACTCCGTGAGCAAACGCCCGAGCGCGTAGGCGCCAGGAACGACCGAGCCGCGACGACGCGCGGTCTCGAGCGCGCCGGTCGCCGCGCCGGACAGGACGAGCGGCGCGACGCTGACATCGCTCCAGACCTCCACCAGTCCGCCGCGCTGACCCACGAGGGTCGCGAGGTGGCGACCGTCGAGCGAGAGCGACGCGACGTTCTCGTGCAGCCGCGCAATGGGGACGCCGCGGAGCGCCGGATCCTCCTCGGCGTTGGCGGCCGCGGTCTTCGCGGTGACCACCGCCGCCTCCCGCGTCGCGCGCGAGATCTCGTTCGCGGCGACCGGTGCCGCTGACGACTCGCGCTCGAAGGAGGTCGAGAGGTGGTAGGTGCGCACGTCGTCGCCGTCGATCGCCACGACGGACCGCTCCGCCCGCTGCCCGCGCTCGGCGGCGCCGAACGCGGTGGTCAGTGCCGCGGCGACCGACTCACGGTCGACGACCAGTCCACCGGTCACGGCGCCCTCAGCAAGGCCTGCCTCGCCGCGGCCGGTGATGCGAAGACGGCTGTTCTCCCGCGTCGCGACGATCACCCGCGCGATGCCGGCGGAAAGCTCGACGCCGGCTACCAGCGGGCCTCTCGGCCCGACCGCGCGGGTGCCCGGCGCGTTAGCGGCGGTCACGTCCCCCATTCAAACGCTCGCGCACCATGACCCGTGCCTTTTCGATGGCTTCGGCCAGCTTCGCGGGCTCGCCGCCGCCGGCCGTCGCGCTTTCGGCGCGACCACCGCCCTGTCCGCCAAAGATCGGGGCCACCTCCTTCACCAGAGTGTCCGCGCTCAGCGAAGACGCGAGGTCCTTGGTGATGGAGACGACGAACGCGGGCTGGCCGTTCCGCCGGGCGCCGATGACCACGACGCCGGAGCCGATCGCCGCGCGGATCCGATCGGACAGCGCGCGCAGGTGGTTCACGTCGCCGTCGCCGATGTCAGCGGCCACGAGCCTGGCGCCGCCGAGTGTCTCCGCTTCGCCGAGCAGCTTCGCCGCGACCGCGTCCAGTCCACTGCGCTGCAGCGTGGCGAGCTCCTTCTCGAGGCGCTCGCGCGACTCGATGAGCTGAGCGACGCTTTCGGGCACGCGGGCCGGCGGGACGCGCAGCGCCGCGGCCGCGCGCGTCAGGCGCTCGCGCACGTCACGCATCTCACGCAAGGCACCGACGCCCGTCACCGCCTCGATGCGGCGGATGCCCGCGCCGATGCTCTCCTCCTTCGTGACGAGGAACGGTCCGATGTCGCCGGTGCAGTGACAGTGCGTTCCACCGCAGAGCTCGCGGCTCGGGCCCGCCTCGATGACGCGGACCTCGTCGTCGTACTTCTCGCCGAAGAGCGCCATCGCCCCGGACGCGAGGGCCTCGGTGAGCGGCATCACCCGCGCGTGAACGCTGGCGTTGTCGAGGATCGCGCGATTCACATCGTCCTCGACGCGCTGGAGCTCCTGCGGCGTGAGCGCCCGCCCGAATGTGAAGTCGAACCGCAGGTTCGGCGCGTGCACGAGCGAACCCGCCTGATGCACGTCCTCGCCGAACAGATTCCGCAGCGTCGCATGCAGAAGGTGGGTCCCGGTGTGGTTTCGCATCGTGTCGCGTCGAAGCTCTTCGTCGACCGCCGCGTGCGCGCTCGCCGACACGCGCAGGACACCGTCGACGACTTTCGCGCTCATCACGATCACACCAGGCGCCGCGGTCTGCGTGTCCGCGACCATCGCGCGCCCCTCGTCCGTGGTGATCGTGCCCCGGTCGCCCACCTGTCCGCCACCTTCCGGATAGAAGGGCGTGCGGTCGAGAACGATTTCCACGTCCGCGCCCTCGTGCGCCACCTCGACACGCGAGCCTCCGACGACCAGCGACACGACTCTGGCGTCCGTCGCGAGCTCGTCGTACCCGGTGAACTCGCTGCGAAGACCCTGTGTCTCGCGGAGCAGCGAGTAGAACTGGCCGAAGCGCATCGCGTCCTGGGTGAACTTCGCGGTCGCGCGGCTCCGGCTGCGCTGTCGCTCGAGGAGCTCAGAGAAGCCGCGCTCGTCGACGGTGAGGTCGGCGGCCGCCGCGATCTCCTTCGTCATCTCCAGCGGGAAGCCGTACGTGTCCGACAAGCGGAAGGCGGTGTCGCGGTCGATCCTGGTCTGGCCCTCGTGCTTCGCGCGCGCGATCGCCTCGTTCAGCATCGTCAGGCCGTTCGCAAGCGTGCGCTCGAACTTCTCTTCCTCGTCCGCGATCACCTGCGTGATCCGGTCGCGCGCCTTGGTGAGCTCGTGATAGTGCTTCTGCATCGTCTTCACGACGTCGCCGCCGAGCGTCGCGAGGGCGCCGGTCCTCAGGCCGAGCCGTCGTCCGTGCAGCGCCGCGCGGCGGATGAGCCGGCGGAGCACGTACCCGCGGAACTCATTGGACGGCACGATCCCGTCGGCGATGAGGAACGTCGCGGCGCGTGAGTGCTCGGCGACGATGCGGATCGACACATCGGTGTCGCGATCGGCACCGTAGATCTTTCCCGAGAGCGATTCGATCTTCTTCACCAGCGGCTGGAACAGGTCGGTGCGGTATGTGTCCCCCGGGACGCCCTGCAGCACCTGCGCGAGGCGCTCGAGGCCCGCGCCGGTGTCGATGTTCCGCTTCGCGAGCGGGGTGAGCGTGCCGTCGGCCTTGCGGTCGTACTGCTGGAACACGAAGTTCCAGATCTCGAGGTAGCGCCCGCAGTTCTCACCGGGATCGCATTTGTGGGGAGCCACGCCCGGCTGTGGGCCGCGGTCGACGAACACCTCGCTGCACGGGCCGCACAGACCTGTCGGTCCAGGCGACCAGAAGTTCGTGTCGTCGCCGACCGCGAGATTGCCGAGTCGGAAGACCTTCTCGGGAGGGAGGAGCTTCAGCACCTTGGTCCAGACATCGAAGGCCTCGTCGTCGTCGAAATAGATCGTGGCCACAAGCGTCGACGCGTCGAAGCCGAATTGCTCGGTGAGCAGCTGCCAGCCCCACTCGATCGCTTCCTTCTTCCAGTAGTCGCCGATCCCGAAATTGCCGAGCATCTCGAAGAAGGTCTGGTGGTAGGCCTCAGCGTCGAGCCCTACGCGTGTGCTCGTCAACGAGTC
>JANNHF010000119.1:0-8840 GCA_031404235.1 Chloroflexota bacterium | reverse complement strand
CCACGCCTACGTCGTACAGGGCGGACCGACGGAGTCCATGGTGCCGATCGGCTCGCTCGTCCTGGTCGCGCCCGTCCCCTCAGAGGCGGCCGGAGCGACCGAGCAAGAAGACAGCGGCGAGGCGCAGCCGGCTCCGACCGTCGGCACGGCGTGGGTCGCGATCCCGACGCTGGGCTACGCCGTCACGTATGCGGAGGCGTACTCACCGCCCATCGTCATCGGATTGATCGCGTGGATCCTCTTCGTCTTCGCGGTGCACGCGCTTGCGCCGTACATGTCAACAGCGCGGAGGCGTCTACCGGCCTGACGCGACGTTAGAAGCGACTCGCTGTCGGGGTGGGCGGATTCGAACCGCCGGACCTTCCGGTCCCAAACCGGACGCTCTAACCAAGCTGAGCTACACCCCGATGGCCACCGCGTCGTGCCATCGATTGTACGTACGGATCGCATGGCAACTCGCGCAGACCAGATCACATTTGGCGATCTCAGCGAGGATCATCGAGCGGCTGCGATTTCGAAGCTTGTTGCTGATCTCGCCAAGCTTGACGGTGCCAGGTCGGTGATCCCAATGCAGAGCTTCGGGGGGAAACGAGCCTCCGCAATCCATGCAGGGCTTTCCAGTCTTGAGTTCCCTCAACCAGCGGTTCCGCTCGATCTTCCACGCGAGCTTGTTGTCGACCCACCGTGTCTTGGTCTTGAGGTAGTACTCGTGGTCATAGGTCTTGCGGCACGCCTTGCACCACACCTGGAGCCCGTCGCCACGTTTGTTCCGGTGGAACGCCGAGTAGGCCTTCATCTCATCGCAGCGAGAACATCGTTTCACTGGGGCGATAGTACGTCTGTTCGATACCAAAATCAATTGCATTCCTCCACATTCTCAGCCCGCGCGTGAGTCGTCTGTAGGTGCAATCAACCGGACAGTGCGACACGCCTCTGCGTAATTCCCCGTACGCTCTGCTTTCGCGCATCTCGCGGTGGGAGGACCGAAGGTTGTTCGAGGCCTGGGGCCGCTTCGTCTACCGCCACCGCTGGCCGGTCCTCGCCGTCTCGATCCTGTTTCTCGTCGCATCCGCGTTCATCGCCGGCCGAGGCGGAAAGCTCGAGAGCGGTGGCTTCATCGAGACGGCCGAATCGGGACGCGCCTCGCGCCTGATCGAACAAGAGCTCCCGATCGTCGGCGGCTCGACCTTCACGCTGATCTTCTCGAGCGACACGCTCAGCGCGCAGGATCCTGCGTTCCGCGCCGCGGTCGAGGCCGCGCTCGTCCCGCTGCGGACCGATCCACGCGTCGACACGATCAACACGCCGTACGACGCCGGGGTCATCGATCCGACGCGTCAGATCTCGAACGACCGGCGCGCGATCGCCCTGGACGTCGCCGTCAAGGACACGATCGACGTCGCGCGCGACTACTACCCCGTACTTCGCGCGAAGGTCACATCGGACAAGCTGCAAGTGCAGGCGACCGGCATCCTCGCGATCAACAACGGCTTCAATGTGGTGCTGCTGGCCGATCTTCAGCGTGCGGAGATCGTCGCGCTGCCCCTCGCGCTCATCCTGCTGCTCATCGTGTTCGGCGCCGTCGTCGCGGCCCTGATCCCGCTGGGCACCGGATTGCTCGCGGTGATGAGCGGCATCGCCGGCATGTTCCTGCTGTCGCACATCACGGGCGTATCCGTGTACGCGCAGAACGTCGTCACGCTCATCGGACTTGGCGTCGCCATCGATTACTCGCTCTTTCTAACGAGCCGCTTCCGCGAGGAGCTGCTGCGCGGCCGAAGTCGCGAGGATGCGCTCGCCATCGCGATGTCGACCTCAGGCCGCGCCGTGACGTTCTCGGGCATCACGGTGGCGATCGGCCTGTCCGGGATGCTCTTCTACGAAGGCACGTTCCTGCCATCGATGGGGCTGGCCGGCGCGATCGTGGTGGCGAGCGCGGTCTTCTACGGTCTCACGTTCCTTCCCGCGCTTCTCGCCCTTCTCGGACCGCGCATCGACCGATTTCGCGTCCCGATCTTTCGGTCCAATGAGAGCGGTCGTGGGTGGTGGCACACCATCGCGACCGCGGTCATGCGCCGTCCGCTCCTCGTCCTCATCCCCACGGTCGCGTTCATCCTCCTCGCCGGTTCGCCTTTCCTGCACCTGCGCCTCGCTTCAAGCGACGTCCGAACGCTCCCGACCCACGAGGAGTCGCGCGCCGGCTACGACAAACTGGTCTCGGACTTTCCCGGTGGTGGACAGAATCACATCAGCGTGATCGCGTATTACCCGAGCGGCAGTCCGCTCGACGCGTCTCGGGTGCCGCCGCTGCAGGAGCTGGGCGCCAGGCTCGCAAAGGTCCCGGGCGTCCAGCAGGTGCAGAGCGCCTTCTCGCTCGACCCGCGCCTGTTCGGTGGCGCCGGAGTGCCGGACCTCGCGACCATCTATTCGTTGCCACGTGCGCAGCTGTCGCCCCAGCTCCAAACGGTGCTGCGCCAGACCGTCGGCCCGCACATCGCTCTGTTCGACGTCGTCGCGCCGTATCCGTTCTACAGCGACGAGGCGCGCCAGCTCGTGCGCGACCTCCGCGCGGTCGAGCCGCCGACGGGTGGCGAGAAGCTCGTCACCGGCTTCACCGCGATCGATCTCGACACCGTGAACTTCATCGTCGAGCGCACGCCCACCGCGGTGGCGTTCGTGATGCTCGCCACGATCGTCGTCCTCTTTCTCCTCCTCGGCTCCGTCGTGCTCCCGCTCAAGGCCGTCGTCATGAATCTTCTGTCGATCAGCGCGTCGTTCGGCGCGCTGGTCTGGGTCTTCCAGGACGGTAACGGCGCCCAGCTGCTCGGCTTCGAGGCGGCCTCGATCGACCCGTCGACCCCGGTGATCATGTTCTGCATCGTCTTCGGGCTGTCGATGGACTACGAGGTCCTGCTCCTCTCGCGGATCCAGGAGGAGTACCGCCGGACGGGCGACAACACGCATGCCGTGGCGGAGGGCCTGGAGAAGAGTGGGCGACTGATAACCGGCGCGGCCGCGATCATGGTCGGCGTCTTCGCCGCGTTCGGGCTCGCCGAGATCCTTCTCATCAAGGCCATCGGTCTCGGCATGGCGCTCGCCGTCGCCGTCGATGCGACGCTGGTGCGTGCCCTCGTAGTACCGGCCACGATGCGGCTGCTCGGGAATCTGAATTGGTGGGCCCCCGCCCCGCTTGCGCGTCTGTACCGCCGGCTGGGCCTGGGCGAGGGTGTTGGGCCCCCGCCGACGCCCGAAACGCGCTAGCCCGCCCGTACCATTCGCGCGTGGAGGCACCGCAGCTCCGCCCCCTCGGCGTCGGCGACATCGTCGACCGCGTCTTCTCCCTGTATCGCCAGCGCGCGCTCCTCTTCGCGGCCCTCTCGGCGGTCCCGTACCTCGCCCTGTTCCTCGTTCTTGGCGGCGTCGCGATCAGCCTCGGATCGAGGCTCTCGCCGCTCGCGCCGTTCATCGAGTCGCTGCAGGATGGCCCGTTCGCGCCGAACCTGGTGCTGTCGCAGCCGGTCGCCGGTGCGTTCGTCTGGTTGGGTGCGCTCGGCCTATTCGCGGGCGTCGTCGCGGTGCTCTTCCTCTCGGTGCAGATCGGCTCGCTCGTGGATGCCGCGTCCGCGCGCTACATGGGGCGGGAGGCGACCATCGGCAGCTCGTTCCGCGCCGGCCTGCGTGCGGCGCCGAAGATCATCGCAGCCGGAATGCTTCTCTTCTTCGCGCTCCTGCTCGGCTGGCTCGCCCTCATCGTGATCATGGTGATCGCGAACAACGCGCTCGTCGCGACGCTTGCGATACTCGCCGGGCTCGTCGCGACCGTTTTCGTCTTCGCCTCGTGGCTCGTCGCGCCCGTCGTCGCGACCCTCGAGCCCGTCGGCCCGCTGCACGCCGTGCGCCGATCTTGGTGGCTCTCGAACGGTCACCGCTGGCGCATCCTCGGTCTGCAGCTCCTGCTCGCGGTCCTGCAGACGGTGCTCTCGACGCTCATCTCATTCGTCTTCATCGCCGCGTTCATCTCCGACGCCGTCGTACGAGTGGTCCTGCAGAACATCGTGAACGTCGTCGCGACCGTGCTGTGGGCGCCGATCGAGTGGGGCACGTTCACGATCCTCTACTTCGATCTGCGGGTGCGGAAAGAGGCGCTCGACCTCCAGCTTGCCGCGGAGGCCTTGCCGCGCGAGGCGTGATGCGCGTCCTCGCGCTGGCAGCGGCGCTGTGGCTCGCACAGCCGCTCGTCGCGTACGCGGACACCGTCTCGCCGCGCGATTACCGTGAACGCCTCACCGCCGCGCGTGCGCTCGTCGTGCAGGCGCGCGGGCTCTCCGGCGCGGCACGCGACACCGCCGTAACGCGCGCGCGGGTCGTACTTTTGGCCACGACGGCCATCGCGCTGCCGTCCGGCGAGCTGTCGATCGACGACAGCGCGCTGTCGGAGCGGGTGACGTCGAGCGACGCATCACTCGACGCCGCGCTCGCGCTCATCGACGTGCAGCTGGCGCTCGAAGCTCGTGCTGTGGCGCCGTCGCTCGACGCCGGCCGGTCGGATGCCGCGCTGCGCGACGCCCTCGGGGCGGTCGATGCCTCGGGATCGTCGCCGTCCATCGTCGATGCGATCGTGCGCGCGTTCCAGCGCTTCCTCGCCGGGCTCGACGGACCGCGCGTCGACTTCGGGCTGATCTGGCCGCTGCTGGGGATCCTCGGCGCGGCGATCATCTTCTTCGTCGTCGCGACGCTTGGCCGCGGCCTGGGCGAGCGGGTGCGCACCGAGGTCGCGCTGCGCGAGTCGGCGGGCGCCGATCGTCCCGATCCATCGCGTCACCTCCGCACCGCGGATGACGCGCTTGCCGCTGGCCGCCCACGCGAAGCGATCCACGCGCTGTACCTGTTTGCGCTCACCTCGCTCGTCGTGCGGGAGGCGATCCGCTACGACCCCGCGCTCACCGACCGTGAGCTTCTCGTTCGGGCCGCCGCGATCCCGCACGCGGAGGCGCTGCGTGATCTCGTCGGCCTCTACGAGCGCTCGTGGTTCGGCCTGCGCGACCTCGGGCCGGAAGAGGCGCGACGCGCTCGCACCCTCGCGCTGCGTGTCGCCGGATGAGGCGAGTCAACCCGCTCTACCTGCTCGCGGCGATCCTCGCCACGGCGACCGTCGTGTTCGCGTTCGCGACGGTCGCCGCCGCGCCGACGACGTCCGGCCGGACCGGCTCGGTGTATGACGAGGGGGCCGGCGGCGCCGCGGCACTCCGCCGTTATCTCGAAGCGATGGGCGCGCGCACCACGACGGTGCAGGGCGACCGATTCGCCCCGGACGCATCGGCTGCCTCGGTGCTCTTCATCCTCGGGGCGACGGAAGCGATAACGCCGACGGACGCGGCGAGCGTGAAGAAGTTCGTCGCCGCAGGTGGGACCGTCGTCGTGGCGACCGACCTCGGTCTGCTCGAGCGGCCGCTCCTCGACGCGTTCGGCGTCAGCATCACCGGCATCGCGCTCCCTGGCACGCATCCGCTCGCGAACGCCGTCTTCGCCGATCCGCCGGCGCGCGCGCTCGCCGTCGATCGCGTCGGATCGCTATCTCTCGGCCCGAAGGCACTCGCGCTCGCCACGGACGGACGCACCACGGTCGCGGCCGCCGTCCGCGAGGGACGCGGCACGTTCTACGTCGTCGCGAGCCTCGGTCCGTTCCTCGCCGCGGGTCTTGGACAGGCCGACAACGCGCGCGTCGCGCTCGCGTTCGCTCACGACGCGCTGGTCCCCGGCGGCGTGGTCGCATTCGACGAATACCACCACGGCGCCCACCCCAGCGCCGACGTCCTGGTGCTCATGCAGAGCACCTGGCCGGGCCGTGCGCTGGTCTTCGCCGTGGCCGCGGGCTTCCTCTATCTCGTCCTGTCCGGCCGCCGGCTGGGCCCGCCGGTGCCGCTCGACCCGCGGCCCGCCCGCTCCAGCCTGGAGTACATCCGCGGTTTCGCGGGACTCGTGCGCCGGTCGGGGCGCGGCGAGATCGCGCGGCGCCGGTTGCGCCGCGATCTGCGCGGCGGGCTGGCCCGCGCGCTCGGCCTCGATCCGGGCATGCCGTTCGATCGCGTCCTCGCGACGCTCGCGGCGACGGACCGCGAACGGGCGGCGGAGGCGCGTGCGGTCGACGACGCGCTGGGCCGTCGCTTGCGCGAGGACCAGCTGCTCCGTACCGTCGGCCAGATAGAACGGCTGGTGAAGCGGTGAGCGGGCGCGCCCGTGAGGTCGCGGAGCGCTTCCACCGCGACGTGCACCGCATCATCGTGGGCCAGGACGAGACCGTCCGGCTCGCCTTCATCGCGCTCGTTCTCGGCGGGCACCTGCTCATCGAGGGCGTCCCCGGCACGGCGAAGACCCTCCTCGCGCGCACGATCGCGCGTCTCATCGGCGGCACGTTCAAGCGGATCCAGTTCACGCCCGACCTGATGCCGAGCGACATCGTCGGCACGTCCATCTACGAGATCACGACGAGCAACTTCCGCATCAAGGAAGGCCCGATCTTCGCGAACGTCGTGCTCGCCGACGAGGTGAACCGCGCGCCCGCGAAGGCGCAGGCCGCGCTCCTTGAAGCGATGGAGGAGAAACAGGTCACGCTCGAGGGCGACTCGCGCATGCTCCCGCGCCCGTTCCTCGTCATCGCGACGCAGAACCCGGTCGAGTACGAGGGGACGTATCCGCTGCCCGAGGCCGAGCTCGACCGCTTCCTCTTCAAGGCGATCATGCGCTACCCCGAGTCGTCGGAGGAGCAGGCGATCCTCCGCGCGCATGACAAGGGTCAGCCACTCGCGGAGGTGGACAAGCTCGAGCCGTTCGCGAAGAACCTGCTCGAGGAGTGCGCCGCCGAGGTCGGGGCGGTGACGGTCGAGGACTCGGTGCTGCAGTACGTGGTGCGCATCGTCGAGGAGTCGCGCAAGTCGACGGACCTGCTTCTCGGGGCGAGCCCCCGCGCGGGCGTGCATCTGCTGCGCGCGGCGAAGACCGCCGCGGCCATCGACGGCCGTGATTTCGTGACGCCGGACGACGTGAAGTCGCTCGTCATACCGACCCTGCGGCACCGGCTCGTGCTGCGGGCCGAAGCCGAGATCGAGGGCCTCGACGCCGATGCGGTGTGCCGGCGCGTGCTCGCGCGCCTCGACGTCCCACGCTGAGCCACGTCCCGCTGCCGCGCCCGCGGCTGCTCGCGCTCACGCTCGTCGCGGCGGTGCCTCTGGCGCTCGGCGGTCTCTCCGATGCGTTCCTTGCCCTCGGAGCCCTGGTCATCGCGGTCGCCGGGGCGCTGGCGGTCGTCGACCACCGCGCGACGCCCGCTCCCGCCCGCATTCGGGTGGAGCGCGTGGCCGATCCGCAGCTATCGATCGGCGTTCCCAACCGCGTGACTCTGCGCGTCACGAATCCATTCGCGCGGCCCCTGCGCCTCCTGCTCGCCGACTCCGTGCCCGTGTCGTTCGACGTCGATCGGCGGCGCTCGCCGCTGACCGTCGCCGCAGGCAGCGCCGGCGAGGTCATGTATGCGGCGCGGCCGCGTCACCGCGGCACGTTCTCGTTCGGAGACATACACGTTCGCCTCCGCGGTCCGCTCGATCTCATCGAGCGGCAGGGCCGCGTCGCGGCGACGGCGCCGGCGAACGTCTACCCCGATCTGCACGAGATCCGCCGCTACGAAGTGACCCTGCGACGGGGTCTCGCCTATGACGCGGGTCAGCGTCGTGCGCGCGTCCCGGGCGCCGGCACGGTATTCGAGCGGCTGCGCGAGTACCTGCCTGACGACGATCCTCGGTCGATCTCGTGGACGGCGACCGCGCGGCGCGGCAAGCCGATCACCGTCGAGTACGAGACCGAGCGCCAGCAGCGCATCCTCATCCTGCTCGATGCCGGCCGCATGATGTCGAGCACGCTCGCGGGCCTGACCAAGCTCGATCACGCGGTGAATACCGCGCTCATGCTGTGCTACGTCGCGACAGCGAAGGGCGACGAGGTGGGGCTGCTCGGCTTCGCCGACACGGTGCGCTCGTACGCGCTCCCGCGCCGCGGGCGCAAGCAGTTCCTACGGCTCACCGAGGAGCTGCGCCGACTCGAGGTAACGACGACCGAGCCGGACTACCGCGCCGCGTTCGAGTTCCTCCGCGCGCGCACTGCGCGGCGCGCGCTCGTCGTGCTCTTCACCGACCTGGTCGACGACGAAGCCTCGCGCGCCCTCGTGGCCGCGGTCACGCGCCTCGCGGGGAACAACCTCGTGCTGTGCTGTCTCCTCGCGGACCCCCAGGTCGCGGAGGTCGCGTCGCGGGTGCCGTCGTCGACCACCGAGCTGTACGAGCGCGTTGTCGCCGAGGACGTGCAAGAGGCACGGGCGCGCGCGCTTGCGATCCTGCGTCGCCGCGGCGTGCACACTATCGACGTGCCCGCCGAGCGGCTCACGGTCGCGACGATCCAGCGTTACCTGGAGCTCAAGTCGCGGTTCCTGTGAGCGGCGCCCGCAGCGCACCGCTTTCGGTCTACCTCGCGATCTTCCTCCTGTCGTTCGCCGCGCTGCTCTTCCAATTCGTCCAGACACGGCTGTTCAGCGCGATGCTCGACTACCACCTCACGTTCCTGGTGGTGAGCGGCGCGCTGCTGGGCGTGGCCGCTGGCGGCACGGCCGCCGCCGTCGTGGATGTCCGAACGCGTCGGCCGACCTCGGCGCAGCTCGCCGTGGCCGCGGCCGTCGCCACGCTCGTCGCGCTCGTGATCGAGACGAGGATCGATCCGCGGGCATCGGGGATGTTCGTCGCCGCCGGCGCCGCCTACGTGCTGGGCGTCATTCCGGTCCTGTGCGTCAGCTGGGT
>JANNHF010000118.1:0-16735 GCA_031404235.1 Chloroflexota bacterium | reverse complement strand
CGTCGGTGTAGGACTGCCGCTCCTGCTCCATGATCCCCACCTCGGTCGCGATCTCGCGCGGGTAGTGGGTGCGGATCTGGGACCCGAAGCGGTCCTTCAGCGGCGTGATGATGCGTCCACGGTTGGTGTAGTCCTCGGGGTTCGCGGACGCGACGACGAACAGGTCGAGTGGCAGCCGGACCTTGTAGCCGCGGATCTGGACGTCGCGCTCCTCCATCACGTTGAGGAGCCCGACCTGCACGCGCTCGGCCAGGTCTGGCAGCTCGTTCAGCGCGAAGATGCCGCGGTGCGTGCGCGGCACGAGTCCGTAGTGGATCGTGAGCTCGTCAGAGAGATACCGGCCCTCGGCGACTTTGATCGGGTCGACCTCGCCGATGAGGTCGGCGATCGAGATGTCGGGGGTCGCGAGCTTCTCGCTGTAACGCTGGTCCCTCGCCAGCCACACGAGCTCGACGGAATCGCCGTCGTTGGCGACGCGGTACTTGCACGCGGCGCAGATGGGCTTGAAGGGGTCGTCGTTGATCTCGCAGCCCGCGATCGCCGGCGCGAGATCGTCGAGCAGCTCCACGAGCTGTCGCGCGATGCGCGTCTTTGCCTGACCGCGCTCGCCAAGGAAGATGATGTCCTGGCCGGAGAGGATCGCGTTCTCGATCTGCGGGATCACCGTCGACTCGTAGCCGACGATGCCCTGGAACAGCACGCGCTTCTCCGCCAGAGCGGTGATGAGGTTGGCACGGAGCTCCTCCTTGACCGTGCGGCTCTGATAGCCGGTCTCGCGGAGCGCGCCGATGGTGGTCGGTCGGTCTTTCATTCGACGGGATCTCCTCTGATGTCGTTCGGGACGGCCTCTCCGCGAGAGGACGCGAGCGCGGCGCGGACCTCGGGGATGGCGCGACAGCCGCGCCCGAGGAGATCGGTGAGGTGCTCGGAGCGCCTGTCGAGCTCTTCCGCGAGGCCCTCGCGGTCAGCGCTCTGCCGCAGTGAATGCAGGAGATCGATCTCGGCGGCCCCATCGTGCTCGTGCGCGTCGGCGCGCTCGTCGTGCTCGACCAGCGGCAGTGCCGCGACGGCACCGCCGCGCGGGACGAGCCGATGCAGGGAGACGACGCGGCGCGCATACCCGCCGCCGGTCGTCGCGTACACGCGCATGACCATGAGCAGGTTCACACGGGCGAGATCGTTCCCGTCCACACCGAGCTCGCCGACGAGCTGGGCCAGCGCCTCGTCGCAGGAATCGGCGTGCAGCGTCGATCCGAGCGCGTAGCCGCGTCTCAGCGTCTCGAAGACCCGCACTGCTTTCGGGCCCCAGAGGTACACGGGCAGGTGCGACGAGAGCTCGTTCGCCAGCAGGAGCGTCGCATCCGGTCTCGTCTGACCGAGGAAGTCGAAGGTCTCGGCCCAACCGCGGATGAAGATGCGACGCGTCGCGTTGGGCAGGAAATCGAGCAGTGCGGTGAGCGTCGTGGTCTTGCCCGAGTGCGGCTGCTCCGCCGCGATGAGCAACGATCCGTGCGCTTCGATGGTCATCCCGCACAGTGCGCCCGTCCGCGCGTCCATGTTCCCGGCTTCGAGCAGCTGCGTGATCGACATGGGCACCGGCGGCTCCCAGTTCCAGCCCCACCAGCCCACCGGCATGTCGTAATCGCGCTGCGAGAGCGGGCGCTCGACGATGGGATACCGACGCTGCATCGGCGGCGACTCCATTGACCGAGGGTAACACGGTATCCTGCGCATTCCGTGAAAGAAAAGACGCGAAAGACCGATCGCGACGCGACCGCGCAGCAAGAGGACACGCGCCCCATCGACGATCCTGCGCGACTCGCCGATGAGGCGCGCGCGACGATCGAGAAGAACGCCACGGAGATACGCAAACAGCGCGTTCCGATCGCGACCGAACCGCCAACGGTCTATCGCCCCTGAGCGATCATCGCTTCGCGACCATCGCGGAGCTGCAGAGCGCGTTGCGCAAACGCAGTGTCTCGGCGGTGGAGCTTGCTGAAGAGACCTGCGACCGTCTCGCGCGCGTCGGTCCCCGTTACAACGCGGTCGCGACGGTAATGCGCGAGCGGGCGATCGCGGAGGCGAAGCGCGCTGACGCGGCCCTCAGGCGCCGCGAACGGCGGCCGCTGCTCGGGATCCCGTACGGCGCGAAGGATCTGCTCGCCGCGAAGGGCGCGCCGACGACCTGGGGCGCGCCGCCGTACCGCGATCAGGTCATCGATCAGGACGCGACCGCGGTCGCGCGACTGAAACGTGCCGGTGCCGTGCTCGCGGCGAAGCTCGCGATGGTGGAGCTCGCCGGCGGCGGCGGTTACCGCTATCCGAGCGCATCGCTTCAAGGGCCCGGCCGCAATCCCTGGAACGTCGACCGCTGGTCCGGCGGGTCGTCCAGCGGATCCGGCTCCGCGGTCGCCGGTGGGCTGGTCCCATACGCGCTCGGCTCCGAAACGTCCGGATCGATCGGCACGCCTTCCGCCTACTGCGGCGTGACCGGGCTGCGTCCGACGTACGGACTGGTGAGCCGCGACGGCGCGATGGCGCTCTCGTGGACGCTCGACAAGATCGGGCCGATGGCGCGCAGCGCCGAGGACTGCGGCGTGGTGCTGGAGGCGATCGCCGGTCCCGATGCCGCCGACCCGACGTCATCGGGCCGACGGTTCAAGCCTCTCGACGCGCGCGCCGCGACGGCGGCCGTCAAGCGCACGCGCGTCGCGTTCGCGCAGGAGGACATCGACGATCACGCCTCCGCCGAGGCGAAAGGTGCGCTCGAGCGCGGCGTGACCGAGTTCCGTCGGATCGTGCCGAGGCTTGCACGCGCCGCGCTGCCCGTACTTCCCTTCGGCCCGCTCGTGTCCACGGTCTACGCGGCCGAGGGCTCCACGATCTTCGCCGAGCTCATCGAGGGCGAGCGATTCGAGGAGCTGGTCGACGCGCGACAAAAGGCCGGCCTGCGCGCGTCACTCGACATCCGCGCGCGCGACTATCTCCAGGCGATGCGCCTGCGTGCCACGGTCTCGGCCGCGTTCACCGAGATCTTCAAGGACGCCGACGTCATCCTCTCGGTCGGCCGGACGATCACGGCGACACCGATCACGCAGGCGCTCGATCAGCCCGGCCTGACGGCGAGCGATCCGCAGCAGACGAAGCGTCCTGGCAACACCGGGCTCATTGCTGCTGGGAACCTCGCGGGCCTACCGGCGATCTTCTTTCCCTGCGGATTCGGGACCGACGGGATGCCGGTGGGCCTCCAGCTCGTCGGTCCGCCCTTCTCCGAGCCGCTCCTTGTGGCGCTCGCCTCTGCGTATCAACGTGCCACGGATCACCACACCAAACGTCCCAGAGAGTGAGCCGCGACCTCGACCGAGCGAGAGCGCTCGGGTTGATCCGGCGCCGCGACGAGTCCAGCTAGAGCGCGCGCGCCACCTCGACCAGCGCGCGTACGCCGGCGCCCTCGAACTTATACGGGAAGATCACGTTCGCGTGGTCGATCCCGCCGGCGGCGATCGCGCGTAGGCGCTCGCCGACCTCATCGGGTGTCCCGACGATCATCGCTGGACGCGCCTTCAGCCATTCGGCGCCTGACGTCTTCGAGCGCGACCCGACCTCGGCCGCGATCTCGAAGGTCTCGCGCCGCGTCGGCGCGACGAGCACCTGGATGAAGAGGCTGCGCTTCAGCGTCTTCGGATCGCGGCCCACCACCTTGCACGCTTCGGGCAGCGCCGTGTTCAGCTCGGCGATGCGTGCGTCCGCCGGCCGGCTCGGATCCGACATGTTGAAGGCGTGCGCGTATTTCGCGGCGATGCGCATGACCCGCGGCTTCGTCCCGCCGATCCAGATCGGTAGCGGCTTCTGCATCGGTTTCGGCGACGACACCGCGTCCTCGATCCGGTAGTGCTTGCCGCGGTACGTCGCCTTCGGCTCCGTCCAGAGCCGCGTACAGATCTCGAGCGTCTCCACCAGCTGCGTCACCCGCGTTGGCGCATCCGGGAACTCGTAGCCGTACGCCTTGTACTCGACCTCTTTCCAGCCGGCACCTACGCCGAATTCGAGGCGGCCGCCCGACATGTGGTCCACACCGGCCGCGATCTTCGCGAGCAGCGCCGGGTTGCGGTACGACTGCGCCGTCACCATCGGACCGATGCGGATCGTCTTCGTGTCGATCGCGAGCGCGGCGAGCAGCGTCCAAGCCTCGAGGCAATCGGTCGCGATCGCGTCGGCGCCGAGGAAGAGGTGGTCGGACACCCACAGCGCCCGGAAGCCCACGGTCTCCGCCTCGCGTGCGATCGCGACGACGTCCGCGTAGCTGAAGCCGAACTGCGGCTCGATCTGAACGCCCAGATCCATCAGCCCTTCTCCTTCGCGCGTCGCGCCTGCTCGTCCTCCTCGGCGGTGAGCCGGAACATCATGTGCCTTCCGGTCACCGTGAGAGTCGCGAGCATGAAGCCGGCGAAGGCCGCGACGCCGACGTTCACGAACGGATCCATCCCGATCGCGAGCGCGTCGAATGCGAAGATCAGCGTGGCCCAGATCGCGAAGGTCACCAGCGTCTCGCGCAGCTGGAACGTGATGGGGCGGCGAGGCTCACGTCGCGCCGGGCGTCGCTCGGGTGGGAGGGCAGCCTCCGCGGCGAGTCGACGCCGCCGGTCCGCGCGCATGACGCGTGCGACCCACCACACGCATGCGACCAGCAGTACCGCCTCGGCGACCGCGTTCAACGGGTGCCCGACCGCGATCGAGAGCGGAATGAACAGCAGGGCGACGACCGCCACGATCGTCGCAGCAGTGGCGCTCGCGATCACGAGGATGCGTCGCACGGTCACCTGAGACGCTCGTATCATTCCTACGACATCGCTCGGTCGAGCACCTCGACCACGTGAAGGACCTCGAGGCGCGAGCCCCGCGCTCGCAGACCGGCCTCGATCTGCAGCATGCAGCCGGGATTCGCGCTGATCACCGCGGCGGCGCTGGTCGCGAGGATCGCATCGACCTTGCGGGCCAGCAACTGGTCCGCGTACTCGGGCTGCGTGAGGTTGTACGAGCCCGCGCTGCCGCAGCAGACGTCCGCGTCGGCCATCTCGAGGAGCTCGAGGCCGTGCACGCGCGAGAGAAGATCGCGCGGTTGCTTGCGGATGCCTTGGGCGTGGGCCAGGTGACAGGGATCCTGGTACGTCGCCCGAAGGTCGAGCCGTCCGAGGCGCTCGCCGGCGACCTCGACGAGGTACTCGTTCACGTCGCGCACCTTCGCCGCGAACGCGGCGGCGCGCGCGGCCCAGACGTGGTCGTCGGCGAGCAGAGCGCCGTAGCCCTTGAGCTGTGCCCCGCACCCAGCGGCGTCGACGACGACAGCGTCGACGGCCGCTTCCTCGAACGCGGCGATGTTGCGGCGCGCCAGGGCACGCGCGTCCTCGCGTTCGCCGACATGCGCGTGCAGCGCGCCGCAGCACACCTGCGAGGGCGCGTCGATCACCGCGATGCTCTGTCGCGCGAGGATGCGAGCGGTCGCCGTGTGTACGTCCCCATACGCAACGCGCATGACACAGCCCAGCAGCAGCGCCACCCGCGCGCGCGGCGCGGGTGGTATCGCCGGAGCCCGATAGCGGGCCCGGCCGAACGGCGGATAGAGGGTCTCGAGGCGTCGCAGTCCCCGAGGGAGCACGCGGATGAGACCGGTGGCACGCGCAAGCGCGCGCAGGCCGAGCCGCTGGTACAGACCAAGGACCGCTGCCGCGCGGTCGAGCTTGGCCGGATCGGCGAGCACGTCGAGCGCGAGACGGCGAAGCCGACCGGAAAGCCAGCCACGCCGAGGGCGTGACTCTTCAGCGATGACCGTGCGCGCGGCCTCGATGAGATGGCCGTACGGAACTCCTGACGGGCAGACCACCTCACAGGCACGACAGGCGAGGCAGCGGTCGAGGTGCAGCCGTGTCGCGTCGCTCGTCGGGCCCCCTTCGAGCATGTTGAGCATCAGATGGATCCGCCCGCGCGGCGACTCCGTCTCGAGGCGCGTGATCTGGTACGTCGGGCATGCCTCGAGGCACATGCCGCAGTGGATGCATTGGCGCAGTCCGGGCTCGACCTGGTGCAGCGGTAGGGTCGTCACGAGGGCGGGGCCAGCGGCACCCGGCCGGGCGCGAGGACGCCGTGTGGATCGAACCGGTCTTTCAGCGCGCGCGCGACGCCGAGCGGGACGCGCGTGCGGCCCCACGCTCCGCCGACCGAACGCCTCCACGCCGCATCCGCGCGCTCGACGATCAGCGCGCCGCCCGCGGCCTCCAGGCTCGCCCGCATCCGCGTGAAAGCACTCGGAGCGATGGCGCCGAGCAGAAAGGCGATGCCGCTCCCGGGGTATACGACCGCGTCGGACAATTCGAGGCCCTCCGGCGGCTGGTGACCGCCGGGCCAGCCGGCGCGCGCGACGCGTTCCGTCTCCGCAGGCAGCGACGCGACGGCGTGCCAGACCGCGGCGTCCTCTTCAGTCGCGCCGGTCCGCTCGCGAACGGCGCTCGCGACGCGGTCGACGGCCGCGCGCGGTCCGCTCACGCGGACGAAGACGGTGGCGCGCCCACCGCCACATCGTTCGGCGGCCGTGCCCGTCGCGACGGCGAGCGCGTCAAGCGGGAGGTGTGTGGCCCGCAGCTCGGCCGCCACGCGCAGCGCCGCGGTCAGGTCGTTCACGCTCGCGCGCAGCGTGACCGTTCGTTCGGGTAGTGCCATGAGCTTGAGCGTGATCTCGGCGATCGCGACGAGCGTTCCGTAGCTGCCGCTGTAGAGGCGTGTCATGTCATAGCCGGTCGCGTTCTTCACGACGCGTCCGCCGGCGTGCGTGACGGTGCCGTCGCCCAGTACGGCGGTACAGCCGATGATCCAGTCGCGCGGATGCTGGTAGCGCAGCCGCGACGGCCCGGCCGCCGCGCTCGCGATCGTGCCGCCCACGGTCGCGCGCTCGGGGCACGGCGCCTCGACCGGCCAGCGCTGACCGCTCGCCGCAAGCGTGGTCGCGAGCTCGGATAGCGTCGTGCCCGCGCGGACGGTGCAGACGAGGTCGGCGGGTGAGTGCTCGACGACGCCGGCGAGACCGGTGAGGTCCACCGCGGCGTCGTACCGGTCCGGTGGATCGCCGACGCCGATCCGCGTTCCGCCGCCCCACAGCACGACCGCCTCACGTTCGCGGTGGGCCGACGCGATGATGTCGCCGAGCTCGGCGGTCGTCTGTGGCCGTGCCGTGCGCCTCGGCAGCATGCCGTCGATGCCACGATCGGCGACCGCGACCTGCGTGGCTACACCCACATGCCCTCCGCGAGACCGCGCTTGATGCGTTCGGTCGGGATGTCGGCGCACGTCGAGCCGCCCGGAAAGATCTTGCCGGGATTCATCATGCCGCTCGGATCGAAGGCGATCCGCGCGCGCTGCATCGCGTCGAGATCCTCTGGTCCGAACACCCAGAACATGAAGTGGTTCTTTTCGAGCCCGATCCCGTGCTCGCCGGAGAGAGTCCCGCCCGCGTCGATCGCGACCTTCAGGATCTCCGCGCTCGCCTCCATGACGCGCTCGATCGGTTCCACCGCGCCGTCGAACAGCAGCACCGGATGGAGGTTGCCGTCGCCGATGTGGAACATGTTCGCGATGATGTAGCCGTAGCGGTCCGCGATCGCGTTCACTTTCGCGAGCACTTCGGGAAGCTTCGAGCGCGGCACGACGGCGTCGTGGAGATAGTTGTTCGGGCGGATACGCGCGAGCGCCGGGTATCCGAGCTTGCGCGCCTTCCAGAGCAGCTCGCGTTCGGCCGGCGTCGCGGCCGTCCGCACGCCGAAGGCGCCGCGCGTCTCGCAGACGGAGACGATCGCCGATTCGGCGGCCTCGGTCTCTTCGCGGAGACCCTCGACCTCGACCAGCAACAGCGATCCCGCCTCCTCCGGCAGATGCGCGTCGAACGCCGCGTTCACGGCGCGGATCGTCGTGCGATCGAGCATCTCCATCGCCGCAGGCACGATGCCGCCGGCGATGATCGCACTCGCCGCTCGAGCGCCCGACTCGACATCGCGAAAGAGCGCGACGAACGTGCGCGTGTCCTCCGGGAGGGGGAGGAGCCGCAGCCAGGCCTTCGTGACGATGCCCACCGTCCCCTCGCTGCCAACGATGAAGGGGACGCAGTCGTAGCCGGGAAGGTCCGCCGTGGGCCCGCCGAAGACGCCGATCTCACCGTCGGCCATCACCATCTCGATGCCCAGCACGTGATTGACGATCGATCCGTAGCGGAGCGCGTGTGGACCGCCGGCGTTCGTACCGATGTTCCCGCCGATCGTGGACACCCGCTGGCTCGCGGGGTCGGGCGCGAAGAAGAGACCGGCTTCGCGCGCCGCGACGCTGATCTGCAGGTTCGGCACGCCTGGCTCGACGAGCGCGGTCTGGCCGACGGGATCGATGGCGAGGACGCGGCGGAGTCGCGAGGTCGCAACGACCATCGCGCCGCCGCAGGCGATGGTGCCGCCCGAGAGACCGGTGCCAGCCCCACGCGGGACGACGGCAACACCGGCGCGCGCCGCGGCTTTCACGCACGCGGCGATCTCCTCCGCGGTGCCCGGGACGACGACGGCGACCGGAGGATGCCGATCGAAGCCGGCGTCGTACTCGAAGACGCGCAGATCGTCGGGCTGTGAGAAGACGTGCTCCGCACCGCAGATGGCCACGAGCTCCCGGGGGAGGGGGCGTGACGCGGTCAGGCCGCGCTCCGGCGGGATTCAACCGCGGCGACCGCCGCCTCGATCACCTCGAAGTCCTTCACGACAAGCTCGTGGACGTTCCCCTGGAACGCGAGGCGCCAGTGCTCCTTGGGCCAGCGCTGCACGTGCGCGAGCCTCGCGAGGAGCGACTCCGCCTTCACCGCGCGCTCGGGGTCGACGGCGTGATCCTTCTTGATCCTCACGCGCCAGGGATAGGTGTCACCCGTCTTGCTCGATCTCGCGGCTGCGCCGCGAGACCCGCTGACCCAGATCGCTTCGCTTCCTTCGAAGAACGGCGAGGTGATGGTCGCAGTGGCCGCGAAGGACTGGACCCCTGTGAGGTACCAGCAGACGCGGTCGCCGGGCGCCATGCGCTCCGCCTTGCGGCGATGACGGCTCTTCACACCCTGCTGCGTGAAGCGCAGCTTGCGCGTCCGCTCGTAGTTGTCGGGGCTCGTGACGATCATCCAGTAGGTCATGCGTGATCCTCGATCCAGACGGCCCCATCGTCCGAATGCTCCTTCTTCCAGATCGGCACGACGGTCTTGAGCTCGTCGATCGCCGCGCGCGCGGCCGCGAACGCGGCGTCCCGATGTGGCGCGCCGGCGGCCACGATCACCGCGATCTCACCTATGGCCAGGTCGCCGACGCGGTGGTGCATGACAACGCGCATCGGCGCGTGTTCCGTCTCGAGCCGCTGTGCGATCTCTTGCATCTTCGCCTCGGCCATCTCGGCGTAGGCCTCGTACTCGAGGTGGGTCACGCCTTTGCCGCGGCTCCGGTCGCGGACCGTGCCTAGGAACAGGACGATGCCGCCGAAGCCGGAGTCACGCACCGCGGCGAGCGCGTCGTCGACCGAGAGCGGCGAGGGCGAGACCAGGATCGGCGCGATGGTCATTGCGCCGCCGGACACCGGTGGGATGAGCGCCACCTCGTCGCCATCGGCGAGGGGCTCCTCCGGCGTCGCGTACTCGCGGTTGCGCGCGATCACGACCTGGCGTCCCGCGGCGATCAGGGGGTGATCTTTCAAGATGCTCTGGATCGCGTCATTCACAGTGGCTCCCGGAGGTAGCTCGAGCTCGACTCGGCCAACGCCGGCAGCCTCGCGATACGACGCGAATAGCCGGACGAGCACGCGCATTCTCCCGAGTCTATTCAGTGCGAGAATCCACCGAGCATGGACGCTTCCGCCGCGGTGCCGGCCGTCCTCGGCACGGTCCTGCTGCTGATCCTGAACGCGTTCTTCGTCGCCGCCGAGTTCGCGATCGTGCGCGTGCGCGGTACGCAGCTCGATCAGCTCGCGGCCGAGGGGAGTGCTCGTGGGCGGCTGGCCGCTCACATCATCGACCACATCGACTCCTATCTGTCAGCGTGCCAGGTCGGCATCACCATGGCGTCGCTCGGCCTCGGCTGGATCGGGGAGCCCGGCGTCGCCACGCTCATCGCGCCCCTGTTCGGCTGGCTCGTCGAGCGGAACGAGACGCTGTTCCACGTCATCAGCTTCTCGATCGCATTCGTGCTGATCACGTACCTGCACATCGTGGTCGGCGAACAGGCGCCGAAGTACTTCGCGATCCAGCGGGCGCTGACAACGTCGCTGTGGCTCGCGTATCCCCTTCACATCTTTTACCGGGCCGCTTACCCCTTCATCTGGTTCGTGAACGCGAGCGCGAACCGCATCCTCAAGACGATCGGGATCCCGGTCGGTCCGGGCGAGGTCGCGGACGCGCACAGCGACGCAGAGCTGCGTCTGCTCGTGGCGGCGTCAGCACGTCAGGGCAAGCTCGACGAGAGCGAGAGGGTCATCGTTGGGAACGCTCTGAACTTCGCCGAGACTCTGGTGCGCCAGGTCATGCTCCCGCGCACCGAGATCATCGCCGTTCCCGAGGAGCTCGATCTCGCAGGACTCATCGCGATGGCGCGGCAGCATCGTCTGTCGCGCTTCCCGGTCTACCGCGACGACCTCGATCACATCGTCGGCGTCGTCCACGTGAAGGACCTGGTCGGCGTCGACCGCGCCTCGAAGGCGAAGGCCCACGACATCATGCGCAAGGTGTCGGCGATCCCCGAGACGTTGGGCCTGGACCAGGCGCTGGCGGAGTTCCGCCGGCAGCACGCCCAGCTGGCGATCGTCATCGACGAGTACGGCGGTACGGCGGGCCTGGTGACGCTCGAGGACGTGCTGGAGGAGCTCGTCGGCGAGGTCGGCGACGAGTTCGAGAAGGACACGGCGCCGCCCATCCGCGAGGAGGCGCCCGGCACCTACGTCGTCGACGGGCTCGTGGGCCTGGTCGAGCTGCGTGAGCGCCTGCACCTGGGGCTCACAGACGAGCCGTACGACACGGTCGGCGGCATGGTCTTCGGCCGGCTGGGGCGGCTGGCGCAGGTCGGAGACGCGGTGGAGGTCGAGGGCAGCCGCTTCCAGGTCAGCGGCGTCGACGGTCGGCGCGTTTCACAGGTCCGGATCCAGCGAGTGCGTGCGCCAAAGAAGGCGTGACGAGCTTTCCCGCCCAAACCGTAACCAGTCCGTAACGACCGGCCCGCCGCTTGACCGGTGGCACGTGCGTTGCTTAGTGGTAGGACGTGATCGAACTACTAACGAACGACAGCGTGATCTTCCTCCTCGGGGCGGTAGGCCTCGCGACGACGGCCGTCTCGATCGTTCGCGACGCTCGCGTCCAGCGGGAGCGCGTCGCGCAGACCAGCGTCCGCGTCGAGCCCTAGACCTAGCCGCCCCCGAACAGCGAGCGGACGAAGGTGGCGAGCGTTTCCCAGCGCTGGGCCCAGAACTGTTGCGCCCTGGGGTCCAGCAGGACGAAAAGCCCGGTGGCCGCCGCCGTCACCAGCCCCGTCATCAGCACGAACGACACGAGGCTGCCCCTTCCCGACAGCTTCTGATCGCTCAGCGGCCGCTCTTCAGACGCGCGACGAGGTTGTCCAGCCGCGCGCGTGAGATGGTCAGGAACTTCGCCAGGTTCTGACGGTCGCTTTCCGGGATGGTCAGCTTCCCGTCGTCGCCGACGGCGCGCGACAGATCGCTGAGCGACTCGTTCAGCATGCGCGTCGCGGTGATGAGCGCGTCGTCGCGCAGGGCGGGGATGGCGGGCTCCGCCTTCGTCCCGCGCGCCTGCGGGTGGAGGATCCGCTCGACGCGGTCGTGCAGCCGGATGAGCGTCAGCTGCCCCGCGAGGATCTGCTTCGCGAGCGAGCGGCGACGGCGCTTGTCGTCGAGCTTCATCAGCTCGTACGCCGCCGACAGCGTGTCGTACCGTTTTGCGACCATCTCGCGGACGTCGTCCGGGGCGCTGGCGAGGCGGAGACGATTCTCGACGTACCCCTTGTCTTTGCCCAGCTTCCCCGCGAGCTGACGGATCGAATAGCCGAGCTCGTCGGTCATCTTCTTGTAGATCACGGCCTCGTCGAGAGGCGAGAGATCCTCGCGCTGCAGGTTCTCGATGAGCGCGATCTCGAGGGCCGTCGCGTCGTCGAACCGCTCGACGATGGCGGGGATCGTCTCCTTGCCCGCGATCTTCGAGGACCGCCAGCGCCGTTCGCCGGCGATGATCTCGTAATGGTCGCCTGACGGTCGCACGAGGATCGGCTGAAGTACGCCGTGCTCCTTGATGGACGCGGCGAGCTCTTGCAGGGTCTCCTCGTGCCAGGTCATCCGCGGCTGCGAGGGGTTCGGGACGACCTTCTCGAGCGGCAGCTCGCGCACCGCCGTCGGCGTGCGCGCGGCCAGCAGGCTGATGATGCCTGGCTGGGCCTCGGTCTCCTGCTGGAAGATCCGATTGCCTGCGTCGCGGAACGATTTCTTGTGTGAAGACGGACTACTTGTGAGCACCGATCACCTCCTTCGCGAGGTCGGCGAAACTCTTCGCCGCGTCGGATCGCGGTTCGTATACGCCGATCGGCACGCCGGCTGTGGGCGCCTCGCCGATCTTCACTGATTGGCGGATCACAGTGTCGAACACCTGGTGATCGCCGAGCTCGCGCAGGGAATCGAGCATGTCGCGCCCGAGGATCGTGCGCGAGTCATAGAACGTCGGCAGGAGCCCGAGGACCCTCAGCTTCGGATTCAGGCGACTCTGCACGGTCTTGATGATCTTGAGCAGCGCGGCGACGCCCTTGAGTGCGTAGTACTGCGTCTGGACAGGGATGATCACGCCGTTGGCCGCAACGAGCGCGTTGAGCGTCAGCAGCCCGAGCGTGGGCGGGCAGTCGATCATGATGTATTGGTATCGCTGCACGATGTCCGGCGTCAGCTTGTCGCGCAGCGCCATCTCGCGTCCGATCGAATTGAAGAGCTCCACCTCGGCGGATGAGAGCTCGAGGGTCGCGGGCGCGACGTCGAGGTTCCTGGTCTTCGTCGGCCGGATGATCGACGCGAGCTTGAGCTCAGGGTCGATCAGGACGTTGGCGATGTTCTTCTCGACCGTGTTCAGGTCGATGCCGAGCCCGACGGTGAGATTCGCCTGTGGATCCAGATCGAGGCACAGGACGCGGTGCCCGAGCGACGCGAATGCGCCGCCCAGGTTGATCGTGCACGTCGTCTTTCCGACGCCACCTTTTTGGTTGGCGACCGCGATGATCGTTCCCACGCGCTTCCTCCCGTCGTTTCCGTCCCCGGAACGACGCGCACGTGCGGAAGCGGTGCACGTGACTCCCCTCGCGGCGCCCGACTTAGCATAGCCCGAGTTCTGCAAAGACAACGTAGAGACAGCGGGAATCGGTTCGGAGAACATGCTGCTCGAGCCGCCGCGAGCCTCCCGCCGCGCCGCCGCAGACCCACTCCGCGATGGCAGTCCTCGGCGCCTAACTCAGAATGGAAGACGAACGCGGCCCGTAGCTCAGTGGCAGAGCGGCGGACTCATAATCTGCTGGTCGCAGGTTCGATCCCTGCCGGGCCGACACGCGCGGAGCATTCGCTCTCCTTGTGAGCCGACCACATTCCCTGTTGCAGCCTTGTCGGCGGCACTCTCTCTCGGTTCGCCAGGCGCTGGTTACGCAACTGCTCGCCGATATCATTGGTAGAACACACGTTCGAGGGGGCCACTGCAGTCGAAGAGCCGCAATCCGCACCTGATGCTGCGCAGCACATCGGACAAGACGACCTGCCTGACGTCCGATGGCCTGTCGAGCTTCTCGCCTATGCGGCGGGCGTGATCGATTCAGACGGCAGCATTGGGATCCGACTCGACACATACGCCATGCGCGTCCGCCGCCTGGAAGCGGGCCCTGTGTACAAGGAGAGAGTGACGCTGAGGCAAATCGAGCCGCAAGCGGTCAAGCTGTTGCACGACGCGTTCGGCGGCTCCCGGTTCATCACCGCCCCGCGGTACGAACGCTCGCAGCCGTTACACAGCTGGCAGGTCGTTGACCGGATGGCCTCTACCTTTCTCGCGGCGATCGCGCCGTATCTTCGCATCAAGCGACGACAGGCCCAGCTCTGCGTCGAATTGCGACGGCTCAAGGATGAAAGTCGGAAGGCGCGCTTCGCATACGGACGCGGCCACCGCGGCGGTGGAAGAAGGCCGGACAGTTTGGCGGTGGCGATGGGCAACCTGCGCAGCGAGATCCTGCGGCTGAACCAGGTGCAGGGGCGTAACGGTGTGGCCCTCGTGACTCGCCCAGGCGCGGAGTCCTTGCTGACACCCAGTAACGCGCGGCTTCCCTCTGTGCTCAGGAGTTTCGCTGCGCTGCCGAGCCGCCAGTGACCCTCTCTCTCGCTGACGTCGAGCGCGCCCGGGCCGTCGTGGCCTCGTACATCACCAGAACGCCGCTCCTCACGAGTCGCTCGCTCGGCGAGCGCATTGGCGCACGAGCCTTCCTGAAGCCCGAGAACCTCCAGCGCACCGGCTCGTTCAAGCCGCGCGGCGCGGTGAACGCGATCCTCGGCCTCACCGCCGCGCAGCGCGCGAACGGGATCGTGACGATGAGCGCCGGCAACGCGGCGCAGGCGATCGCTTTCGCCGGCCGCTCCGTGGGCGCGAAAGTGACGGTCGCCATGCCGCAGTCGGCGCCGAAGACGAAGGTCGAGGCCACGCGTGGCTACGGGGCGGAGATCGTGTTCGCCCCGGACATGCTGGGGCTGCGGGCGCTCGTGAAGGAGATACAGGAGCGACAGGGCTCGTACTTCCTACATCCGTACGACGACGACGGCATGATCGCGGGCCATGGAACGTGCGCTCTCGAGGTCCTCGACGACCTTCCGGATGCGGATCTGTTCGTGGTGGGCGTCGGCGGTGGCGGACTCATCTCCGGGATCGCGGTCGCGGTGGCGGAGAAGCGCCCCGGAGCGCGGGTGATCGGGGTCGAGCCGGAGGGCGCGAGCGCCGTCCGGCGAGCTCTCGACGCGGGCGCTCCGGTGCAGATGGACCGCGTGCAGACCGTCGCCGACGGCCTCGCGGCGCCGATCGCCGGGGTCCGCAACCTCGAGATCATCCGGCGCTGCGTCGCGGACGTCGTCCTCGTGTCCGATGAGGTGATCCTCGAGGGCGTGCGCTTCCTCGCGTCGCGCGCCAGGCTCGTCGCGGAGCCCGCCGGCGGAGCCGCGGTCGGCGCGCTCCTCTCCGGCGCAGTAAAGCCGCGGCCGGGCGAGAACGTCGTGGCGATCGTGTCCGGCGGCAACGCCGACCTCTCCCGTCTGGCCGAGTTTTTCCAAGGGTGAAGCGTGCATTCCTCTATGCGGACGGTGCGGCCCGTGGCAACCCCGGCCCGGCGGGGGCGGGCGCGGCACTCGTCGACGAGGACGGCCACGTCGTGGCGGAGGCGATGCGGCACCTGGGGCACGCGACGAACAACGTCGCGGAGTACACCGCCCTGATCATCGGGCTCGAAGCCGCGCGGCGTCATGACGTGCAGGACCTCGAGATCCGCATGGACTCGAAGCTCGTCGTCGAGCAGATGAACGGGAAGTGGCGCATCAAGCATCCGAACCTGAAGCCGCTCGCGATACAGGCGGGCGCGCTCTTGGCGACGTTCCCAAAGCGGCAGATCAGCCACATACCGCGCGAGCAGAACGGCGTGGCCGATGCTCTCGCGAACCGCGCGATCGACGAGGCGAGGTGAGCGAGGGCGAGGATCCACTCGCCTCGCTCGTGGCGCGCAGCGTCGGCGGCGACATCCAGGGCGTGCGCGCCGAAGAGCTCGCCGTCGAAGACGGGATCGAGCGCAAGCGACTGCACTTCACTCGCGATGGTCAAGAGACGACGGCACTGTTCGAGCGCAGCCCCAAGGGGACCGTGGTCGAGGCGCAGCTCCTGCCGTTCCTGGCGCGCAAGAGCGAGCACGTCCCGCGCGTGCACTCGCGCGGCATCCCGCCGCCGCACACATCACTCGGGGCGTGGCTGCTGCTCGAGGATCTGACCGGCTCGCCGAGCGCCTGCGACGGCGACCCGGCCGACATCGTGCGAGCCAAGATCGCGGTCGAGCGGGCCGTCGCCGCGGATGCGCCGGCGCTGCGGGCCCTCCGCGTTCCCACGCGCACCCCGCTCGACGTCGCGCGACAAGAGGGTGGGGACGCGAGCGCCGAGGAGGCCGCGCGCGCGCTTGCGGACTGGCCGGTCACGCTGGTGCACGGTGATCTCAGCTGCGGGCGCGCACGACGTGCCGACCGTGGCGTCGTGCTGATCCGGTGGTCGGCGGCGCACCTCGGCTGCGCACTGCTCGACGCTGTCCACCTCGCGGCCGATCTGCGCAGCGGCGGCCGATCGCGCGAGGCGGATGCCGTCATCGACCTCTATGTCGCGGAAAGCGGCGGGCCTGACGATGCGGCATTGATGCGCGCCGCGAAGCGGATGGACGCTCTTCTGCGCGACGCACGCCGCGGTTAGGATGGTGGTCCGAGCAGGCCAGACGGTCGCGGCGGCGAGAGCCGTCGAGGAAAGTCCGGACTCCACAGGGCAGGGAAGCGGGTAACACCCGTCCGCCGCGAGGCGAGGACCAGCGCCACAGTGACGATCCGCGCAAGCGGGTGAAACGAGGCAAGCTCTTCCCGGAGCAAGGCGATGTAT
>JANNHF010000117.1:0-3123 GCA_031404235.1 Chloroflexota bacterium | reverse complement strand
CGTCGCTTACGGTCTGATCTCGTGGCTGATCGCAGTAGCTCGTCGCACCTGGGTGGATGGCCTCGGTGATCCCCTGGAGACGCTGTATGAGGCGCTGTACTGGGGGGCGTCGATCGCCTTTATGAGCCGGCTCGCCACGCGTCCGGACCTGCGCTGTGACGTGAGCGGCCTCATCGCGCGACTCCGCCGCTAGTACATGGCGGCAGCGGTGGAGGTCCAAGGCCTCGAGAAGCACTACGGTGCGGTGCGCGCCGTCGACGGCATCACCTTCAGCGTCCCCGAGGGCGAGGTCTTCGGCCTCCTCGGCCACAACGGCGCGGGCAAGACGACGACGATCCGCATGCTCACCGGCCGGGCCCGCCCGACGGCCGGGCGCGCGATGGTCGCGGGCTTCGATGCCGTGACCGACCGCGACCGGGTGAAGCCGCTGATCAACGCCGTCTTCGAGGATCCGAATCTGTACGACCGCTTCGCCGGCATCGAGAACCTGCGCTTCTTCGCTACGTTGTACGGCGTCAAGTCATCGCGCGCGGATGAGCTGCTGGATCTGGTCGGCCTCCGCGACGCGGCGAAGCGCAAGACGAAGACCTACTCGAGCGGGATGAAGCAGCGCCTCATGATCGCGCGCTCGCTGATCAACTCGCCGCGCGTGCTGTTCATGGACGAACCGACCCGTGGCCTCGACCCGACGTCGGCGCGCGAGGTGCGCTCCCTCGTCGCTCGACTCGCGCGCGAAGGCACGACGATCTTCCTCACCACGCACTACATGGAGGAGGCCGATGAGCTCTGCACGCGGGTCGCCTTTCTCAGCGAGGGGCGGATCGTCGCGCTCGACACGCCACGCGAGCTGAAGCTGCGTTACGGCCAGCGCACCGCGGTGGTGCTCCTGCGTGACCGGACCGAGCAGGACCTGCGGCTCGACGATCCGCAGGACGCGGCGAAGCTCGCGGACTGGATGCGCGCCGATCAGGTGCTCACGATCCACTCGGGGGAGGGCACGCTCGAGGACGTCTTCGTAGCGCTCGCGGGCCGGAGACTGTGATGCGCGTCGCCATCATCGGTGCCATCTTCCGCAAGGACGTCGTCGATGCCATCCGCGACTCGCGTGTGCTCGTATCGCTCATCACGCCGCTGGTCCTGGCCATCCTCTACAACTCGATCTTTCCCGAGGAGCGTCTCTTCGAGGCGAAGATCGCCTACACCGGCCCCGAGACATCGGCGCTCGTGCGCACGCTCGAAGAACGCGCCGGACAGACGGTGGATCTGAAGCTGCGCCACGTCGCTACCGACGTGGAGGCGCGCCGACTCGTCGAAAGCCAGGACGTCGACGCCGCCTTCGTGCTGCCTCCCGACGTCGACGACGCGGTCCGCGCGGGCCGCCGCCCCACGATCGCGCTGATCCAACCGGTAGAGGGGAGCTCCGCCGCGAACTTCCTGTCAGCCTCGCTCGAGGCGGGGCTCCGCGCGCTCGCCGGGCAGTCGCCGATCGCGACGGTGCAGGTCGAGCGCGTTCAGGCTGGCTCCGCAGACCGGGGCGTGATGGGTGAGCTCGGAACGCGGCGATACTTCGTGCTCGCGACGGTGGTGATGATGCTCGGGATGATCGCCGTGCTCGCGGTGCCGATCATCCTCACCGAGGAGGCGGAGAGGAAGACGCTCGACGCGCTCCTTCTCGTCGCGAACTACCGCGAGGTCATCCTCGGCAAGGCGCTCGTCGGCGTCGCGTACAGCGCGGTCTCCGTCGCCCTCATGCTGGGGCTCACGCGGCTCCAGCCGCTGGACATGGTCACGTTCATCGCGGGGACCGGCTTGCTCTCCGCGGCTCTCATCGGGGTGGGCCTGCTGCTCGGAGGACTGTTCCGCACCGCCGCGCAGGTCTACACGTGGTCGAGCCTGGTGCTCTTGCCGATCATCATGCCGGCGTTCGTCGCAGGACTTCCGATACCGGACTTCGTCGATCTGGCGCTGCGCCCCTTCCCGACGTTCCAGGGCATGCGCATCATGACCAACGGACTCGCGGGCAAAGCCCTCTTCAACGACGCGTGGATCTCGTACGTGGTCCTGCTCGTCTGGATCGCGATCGCGTACGGGCTGCTCGCGTGGCGCCTCTCGCGGCGGGAGTCCTAGGCCGGCTCGCGCTCGAGGCCGCGTCAGTCCTCTAGCTTCAGCATCGGGATCTCCTGATGTGGCGCGCCCTCCCACGCGTAGAACTCGAGACCGCAGACCTCGCGGAAGCCGAGCTTCGCGGCGATCGGCGCGGACGTGGACCGCACCGCCTGGATCACCGCGGCCGTTCGCCCGTCGGCGCGGGCATCAGCGAGCCGCTTTGCCACGAGGGCGCTGTAGATGCCGCGGCCGCGGTGCTCCGGCACCGTCGCGGCGCCGCCAAGCAGGACGATCGGCGAATCCGGCAGGTACACGAGGTAGCTCCAGCCGACCGGCTCGGTGCCCCCGTCGACGAAGGCGAAGTAGCCGCGGTTGTTCACCTTGCTGTCGGTCATCGCGAGCAGAACGTTGAAGAAGCGCGCGACCTCCTCTGGCATGTCATACGCGCGGCCCATCATCTCGCTCGCCGCCTGCGCCTCGTGCAGCGTTCCTTCGCGGATCTCGATCGACGGATCGACGGTGATCGGGATCGCGAGATCCGTGAGCACCATGCCCGCCATGTCCTCGACCTTCTTCAGACCGCTGGCGACGAGCCGCTCGCCGAGGTCGCGCGGCCGCGTGAGCGGACCGGTGACCCAGCCATAGGCCTTGCGCCCGCGCGAATAGCGGTTGCGGACCATCTTCAGCGTCGCCTCGACCTCGTCGGAAGGGATGTCCGCCATGCCAACGAGGTTCGCGAGCGGATGCGACAGATCTGTGACGCGCCCGCGCACGCCCCTCACTCCGAGGTCCTCAGAAAGACCCGACACCGGCGGGTACACGTGCAGGCTCGACTCGACCGCGAAGGTGAGCGCGTCGTCAGAGACGCTCAAAGGCTCACGCGACGAGGGATCGGAGCGCGCGCCGGATCAGCTCGCGTGCGAGCGTCACCTTGTAGCCGTTGTCGCGCAGCGGCTGCGCTCCGGCGAGGATCATGTCGGCCGCGGCGAGGCACGAGTTGTCGTCGAGCGCGCTGCC
>JANNHF010000116.1:0-11213 GCA_031404235.1 Chloroflexota bacterium | reverse complement strand
CGTGCCGGCGATGCCCATCGCGATGCCGATATCCGCCTTCTTCAGCGCGGGCGCGTCGTTCACGCCGTCGCCGGTCATCGCCACGATGTGTCCGCGCGACCGGAGCGCGTCCACGATGGCGAGCTTGTGCTCGGGCGACACCCGCGCGTACACGTCGACGTCCTCCGCGATCGACCGGAGCTCGGCGGCCGACAGGGCGGTGACCTCAGGACCGGTACGCACGCGCCCGTCGGCGACGATTCCGAGCGCGCTCGCGATGGCACGCGCGGTGAGCGGCTGGTCGCCGGTGATCATGACGACGCGCACCCCCGCCGTGCGCGCCGACTCGACGGCAGCACGCGCCTCGGCCCGCAGTGGGTCGATCATCGCAACGAGTCCGATGAACACGAGCTCGCGCTCGAGGGTCGTGGCGTCCGCGTTCGGGAGACGCTCCGGGAGCGGCCGGAGCGCGACGCCGAGGACCCGTTTGCCTTCCGCGGCGAGCTCATCGTTCGCGCGGGCGATGCGCGCCCGCCAGTTCGCGTCGAGCGGGACGATCTCGTCGTCGAGGAGAATCGCGTCGGACCCATTCAGGACAGCTTCGGCCGCGCCCTTCGTGAACCCGACGCGGACCGCCTTCGCGACCGCGAGCGTCCGCAGGAGCGGGGCGAGGGCCGCAGGGACTGCAGAGAGCGTCGCGGGGAGGGAGTGCACGGTGGTCATGCGCTTGCGGGTGCTATCGAACGGCGCCTCCGCCACGCGCGGGAACGCGTTCCTGAGCGCCGGCAGCGCGAATCCCTCGCGCTCCGCCGCGACAACGAGCGCCACTTCTGTCGGATCGCCCACCACGCCGCCCGCGGCCCCGGAGGGCTCGGCGTCGTTCGCCAACGCGCCCGCTGCGAGCAGGACCGCGAGTCGCGAATGCCCCGCGGCGCCGGCATCGCTGTGATCGATCCGCTCTCCCGCGACGTACGACGCCACCACCACCATTTCGTTGCGCGTCAGCGTGCCGGTCTTGTCGGAGGCGATGACGGTGACCGATCCGAGCGTCTCCACGGCTGAGAGCCTGCGGACGAGCGCGTGCCGTCGCAGCATGCGCCGCGCTCCGAGCGCGAGCGTCACCGTCACGACCGCGGGGAGTCCCTCGGGCACGGCCGCGACGGCGACACTGATGGCGACGAGCAGGAGGGTGCGGAGGTCCTCGCCGCGCAGCAGCCCCATGCCGACGATCACGGCCACGAGCGCGAGCGCCAGAACGGCGAGGACGCGTCCGAGGTGATCGAGACGGCGCTGTAATGGCGTCGGCTCCATGGGTACGGCCTGGAGCATCGAGGCAATACGGCCCAGCTCCGTACGCATGCCCGTCGCCGTGACGGCCATGACGCCGCGCCCGTACGTCACGGCAGTTCCCAGGTAGGCCATGTTGTGACGATCGCCAAGGGCCACGGCGTCGCGATCGATCGGCGCCGGCTCCTTCTCCACCGGAGCCGACTCCCCTGTGAGCGCGGCTTCGTGAGTGCGGAGGCTCGCGCTCTCGATGACGCGCCCGTCGGCGGGCACGCGCTGTCCCGCCTCGAGGAGCACGATGTCGCCGGTGACGAGCTCCGTCGCCGAGAGCTCTGCGACGCGTCCCTCGCGGCGCACTCGCACGGTGGGAACCGCGAGCCGTTTGAGGGCCGCCATCGCGCGCTCCGCGCGGTACTCCTGCGCGAAGCCGAGCGCGGTATTCGCGACCACGATCGCGAGGATCGCGAGGGCGTCCTTCAGGTCGCCGATCGCGACCGAGGCGGCGGCGCCCACGAGCAGGATCACCACCAGCACGGACCTCAGCTGGTCGAGCACGACGCGGAGGACGCCACGCCCGCCGCGCTCGACGAGCTCATTTGGACCTACCGCAGCATGCCGCCGCGCCGCGTCAGCCGCGGTGAGGCCTTCTCGCTCGGAGGTGTCGAGCCGGCGCAGCACCTCCTGCGCGTCGAGCCTATGTGCTTCGATGGCGCGCTCCACGCGGACGGTCGGTAGCGAAGTGGACCTTCATTTGGAGCCCCCCGGCGCGTGGGCCAATGGGAGCGTGAGGGTGAACGTGCTGCCGCGCCCGAGCTCGCTGCGGGCCACAAGGTCACCGCCGTGAGCGCGCGCAAGCTCACGCGCAACTGTGAGACCGATGCCGCTCCCAGACACGCCGGAGGCGTTCGCGCCGCGCCAGAAGCGGTCGAACACATGCGCAAGGTCCTCCCCCACGATGCCCGGCCCGTCGTCGGTGACCTCGAGGATCGCGCGATGGTGCTCGCGCGCCGTCGCTACGCGCACGTGCCCACCCGCAGGCGTGTACTTCAGCGCGTTCGAGAGAAGGTTCCGCGCGATCTGCGCCAATCGATCGGCATCGCCAAGGACCTCGGCGGGTTCGAGCGCGAGCGCGAGCGAGATGCCCTTCGCGCGGAAGCGATCATCGAGCTCCGCCGCTACGTCGCGAGCGACGGCGGTGAGATCGCACGGCGCGCGCTCCAGCGAGAACCCGGCGGCCTCGGCGCGCGCGAGCGATTCGAGGTCGGCGACGAGGCGACCGAGCCGCGACGCCTCGTCGTGAAGCGACGCGAGCGTCGCGGGCTCAGCGGGCAACACGCCGTCGCGAAGCGCCTCGAGGTGCCCCTGGATGTTCGTGAGCGGCGTACGCAGCTCGTGCGCCACGTCACCGAGGAGCTGACGGCGCAGCTGGTCTTCGCGCTCCAGCGCGTCGGCCATCGCGTTGAATCCTCGTCCGAGGTCGCCGATCTCGTCATCGCTCGCCGCCGCGACGCGCGCGCCGCGCTCGCCGCGGCGCAGCGCCCCCGTCGCCGCGGCGAGCGCCGCGAGTGGACGCGTGATGCGCCGCGCGACAACGACCGCGAAGACAAGCGCGATGAGCGCCGCCGCAAGCGCTCCGAGGAGCTGCGCGCGAACGAGCGCGTCGCGCACTTCTCTCTCGGCCGGGAGCAGATCGCCCGCCGGAAAGCGGAGCACGGCCATCCCGACGGCACGCCCGACGACGACGATCGGCACCCGCCGCTCGGGCCCGAGCACGCCGGCTTCGTGCATGCCCGGCATCGTCGGCATCCCCATGTCCCTCGTCGCGACCACCTCGGCGCCGCCGGCGTCGTACACAACGAGGGAGGCGCCTGAGACGGCCGCAAGATGCTGGGCGCCCATGATGTCCACCGGCGACCACGACCCGCGCAGCGCGTAGGTGTCGGCGAGACTCGCGGCGATCTGCATCACGCGTTCGTTCTGCTGCGAGCGGGAGAACCGCTCGAATTCGAACCGGAGCGCCACGACATCGATCGCGGCGACGACCGCGACCGCCACGAACGACGCGGCGACCGCGGCGAGCGCGAGCCTGCGGCCCAGACGGCCGAGCCTAGGCATCGGCCTCGGCGCCGAAGCGGTATCCGACACCGGACACGGTCTCGACCAGCCGCGGCACGCGCGCATCGCGCTCGAGCTTGCGCCGGAGGTTCTTCACGTGGGCGTCCACGGTGCGCTCGTAGCCGTCGTACTCGTAGCCCTGCACGCGGTTGATGAGCTCGGCGCGGGAGAACGCTCGCCCGGGCCGCTCGGCGAGCGCGAGGAGGATGCCCCACTCGGTCGGCGTGAGGCGTACGGTCTTTCCCTCGCGCCGGACCTCGTGACGGACGGTGTCGATGACCAGCGCGCCGTGGTCGAAGGCGAGCACCCCTTCGTGAGCCGGTTCGGGGTGCGCGGTGGCGCGGCGCAGGATCGCCTGCACACGCATGACGACCTCCTGCGGGCTGAACGGCTTGGTGACGTAGTCGTCGGCTCCGAGGCCGAGACCGGCAAGCCGGTCCTCCTCCGAAGCGCGCGCGGTGAGGACGAGCACGGGCGTCGTCCCATCGGCGCGCACCTCGCGCAGCACGGTCTCGCCCGGCACGTCCGGGAGCCCGAGGTCGAGGACGACGAGCGCGGGAGCGGCGCGCCGCACCTGCTCGAGCGCGTCCGCGCCCGAGCCGGTCGTGACCACGGAGAAGCCCGCGCGCTCGAGATACGCGCGGAGGAGGTCGCGGATCTTCTGCTCGTCGTCGACAATGAGAATGGGCCCGCGCACGGGCCCATTCTCATCGAAGGCGGTCATGGCCCTAACGGACGACGACGGTGGCGCGCATTCCCGCGTCGGCGTGGCCGGGCACGCCGCAGTACGCGGGGTAGCTGCCGGAGGGGAGGTCCCGCAGACCGACGGTCTGCGTCTGCCCGGCCGCGGCGACGATGTGCACGCCGAGCGCGGGGATGGTGAGGTCGTGCGGCAGCGCGCCGCGGTTGGCGAGCGTAAGGTTCACCGCGCCGCCGGCGGGGAGGACGATCTCCGCCGGGGAGAGCGTGAACTCGCTCGCGGTGACGCGCACCTCCGGTGCGCCGGGGATCGCCGCGCTGGATGTGGTGGCGGTGCCACCCCCGCCGTACATGTGGCCGGGCCCCATCATGCCGGGGCCAATCCCGGTCGAGCCCATCATGCCCATACCGCCACCCATGAACTGCGTGCCCGCGCCCATCGTGGACGCGCCGGCGACGACACTCAGGACGAGGAGCGCCGCGCCGGAGACCGCGGCGACGATGCCGGAGATCTTCGTGGCGTTCATCGCGAGACCTCCCCTATCGCAAGCCTGCGTGCCTGGAACTCCTCGCTGTCGATCTCGCCGCGCGCGTAGCGCTCCGCGAGGATCGCGGCCGCGTGGCTGCGCTCCTGCGGGGAGCGCCCGAGCGTGAGGACGAGCCACGCGATACCGGCGACCACGAACACCCAGAACAGCACCATCGCGAGCCACCCGAGGCCGAAGCCCCAACCGATTCCCATTCCGAACATCATGTTGAACACCTTTCTTTCGGTCTTGTTGCGTAGACCATGGCGCCCGGGCGTGAAGGTCGGTCGCGACCGGTGTGAAGGAACGATGAAGACCACCGTCCGTCGGAAAGAGGACTCAGGCCGCGCTCAGCCGCCCCTCAGGGAGCGCTCAGCGCGCGACGGTACAAGGGAGGACGTGGATGACTACGGCTACGGCCTCTGGATCCTGGTGGCGATCAACTCGGCGATCTTCATCATCTTCGCGCTCAGCTTCTTCAAGCCAAAGTCCGCGCGGGACTGGCGGGCGATGGGCGCCTTCTCCGCATTCGTCGTGGCGCTCTTCACCGAGATGTACGGGTTCCCGCTCACGATCTACCTGCTCTCGGGCTGGCTCGGCAGCCGCTTCCCCGAGCTCGCGCTAACGCACAGCGGCGGCCACCTCTGGAACGATCTCATCGGGTGGACGGCCGACCCGCACCTGAGCCCCTTCCATATCGCGAGCTACGCGCTGATCGGCGGCGGCTTCTGGCTCATCTCGGCGGCCTGGCGCGCGCTCTGGCAAGCGCAGCGGGACGGCCATCTCGCCGTTACCGGACCCTACGCGCGGATCCGGCACCCGCAGTACGCCGGATTCCTCCTGATCATGATCGGGTTCCTGGCTCAGTGGCCGACGATCCCCACTCTGCTCATGTTCCCCGTCCTCGTCCTCGCCTACCGGCGACTCGCCATCGCGGAGGAGCGCGAGGTCCGCGCTGCGTACGGCGCGGCGTGGGATGCCTACGCGGCGCAGACGCCGCGCTTCATCCCGAGGGTCGCCCGGCTGAGGATGGCGTTGGCCCAGCGCCAGGCAGCAGGTCGCGATGTACACCCTTTGAGCGCACCAGCGCGAGCTGCGCGTCGTGCGCGATGCCCTCGAGGCCTACATCGAGGAGTTCGGCGATGACGAGGCCGCGACGGTACGACTGATCCAAGGATGTGATGGCGCGCGTGCGCGCGGCGCAGGCGGCGTAGCGCCCGGCGATTCTCAGTCCGGGCACCGCGTCTCCTCAGACCTCTTTCAGCAGGCACGCGCACCGTGGGGATCGAAAGGAGGTGACACAGTGCATCAGCTGCGCTTCTGGCCCGTCGCCTTCATCGTCGGCGGTTTCCTGGTGGTGAGCTACGCGATCTGTCTCGCGGCCGACGGCATCTTCTCCGGTCTCGCGATGTACCGCGCGTGGGAGCCGTGGCTCCCGGGCGTGTCCGGCCTCTCCTTCGGGAGCTGGCTGCTCGGCTCGATCGAGCTCGTGCTCTACACGCTGTACGCGAGCGCCCTGCTCGTCGGGCTCACGCGACTGGTCCTGCCGCGAGAGGAACCTGTCGGCCGCATGGCCGAAGTCCACCGCTAAGGGCACCCGCCGGGCACCCACCGGCGGGACGCTGGCAAAAGGGCGCGAGAGCCTCGGCCGAGAGTCCGAGCGCCGCCGTTTTCGCTCTCGCGCCCCGCCTCGCGGCGATGGGGATCAAGGCCTGGCGGTGGGTTTGACGTGAGGTTGCAGTCCGGCATCCGCCTTCAGGCAGCGACGCTGGAACGTGCCGGCGCGGCGGCCAACGCGATGCCAACGGCAGCGGTGGCCACGGCGAGCCCCGCGACCTCCGTTGGTCCGAAACGCTCTCCGAACAGGACCATCGCGAGCGCGACGCCGAGTACCGGCACAAGGAAACGGAAGAGCGTGAGCCGTCCGATTTCCTCCTGCCGCGCGAGGTGATTCCAAGCGACGTACGGCAGAGCGGTGCCGGCGAGTGCGAGGCCGATGAGCAACACGGCGAACGTAGCGGTCCAGGTCACCGCGGCATCGCGCTCCGCGAGCAGCGAGAGCGCAGGCAGCGGCAGTCCGCCGAGGACGAGTTGCCATGCGCTCATCGTGAGAAGGTCGTGCCGGTCCCCGATCCTCTTCAGGATCACGTTGCCGACGGCAAGGCTCGCCGAGGCGCCGAGCGCCAGCAGCGGTCCTGATATGCCGTAGGCATCGGGACCCGCGAACGCCGGTACTCAGATGAGCGTCACCCCGGCCAGGCCGAGACCCAGCGCGACGACCTTCGCCCGCGTCAGTGCCTCGCCGAGGAACGCCGCGGCGAGAACGAGCACGAAGAGGGGCTGGACGTTGCCGAGCACCGAGGCGATTCCCGCGCCGATGCGGCCGGGACTGAGGAACATCGCGGCGAAGCCGAGCGACGTGGAGGTCAGGGCGAGCGCGACGAGTCCGGGCCAGCCACTGATGGCGGGGAGTACCGGGCGTCGCAAGAAGACCACCAGTGCCAGCAGCACGACGCCCGCGATCTCGGCGCGCAGCCCGGCAAAGAGGAGCGGGGGCGCGAACGCGAGACCGGCCTTGATCGCGACGAAGCACACGGCGTAAATGGCCGCGAGCCCGAGCGCCGCGGTCGCGCGACGTGCCGGGCCGGACATCAGGCGGACGGCAAAGGGCGAGCCAGATAGGCGTTCTCCACGTACTGGGAGACCATGCGCTGGGCGTTGAAGAAAGATCCGTTGTGCGCGATGGCCGCCCGCATGACTTCGGCGTAGCCGAGCGGCTGGCGGTGGAAGAGCGGAAGGATGGTCCGCTCGAGCTTGTCGTAGAGCGTGCGGGCCTCGAGCGCGTCGTCGCTCTCCGATGATGCATCGCCGATGCTCCAGCCGGTGACGCCTTCGATGTGCCCCTCGACCCACCACCCATCGAGCACCGAGAGGCTGGGCACACCGTTCAGCGCCGCTTTCATCCCACTGGTCCCTGATGCCTCGAGGGGTTTGCGCGGCGTGTTGAGCCAGAGATCGACGCCGGCGCAGAGCAGCTTCGCCAGCGCCATGTCGTGGTCCTCGAGGTAGACGACCGGCAGATCGGCGCCGAGCGCGCCGCCCGCGGCGACGACGCGACGGATCAGCTCCTTCCCCGCCTCGTCGCGCGGGTGCGCTTTTCCCGCGTAGACGACGGCGAGCGGTCCGGCCGCTCGCGCGATCGCGCGCAGCCGCTCGAGGTCGGAGAAGAGGAGGTCCGCGCGCTTGTACGCCGTGGCGCGGCGCGCGAAGCCGATGGTGAACGCGGCCGGGTCGAGCGAGCGGCCGGTCCGCCGCGCGATCTCCGCGAGAAGCTGGGCCTTCGCGCGCGCGTGCGCGTCACGGATCTCCTCGAGCGGGCACTTGATCGCGTAGCGCAGGTAGCGGTTGTCACGACGCCACTGCGGAATGTGCCGGTCGTGCGCCTCCGCCATCGCCGGTGAGGTCCAGGTCGTCGCGTGCACGCCGTTCGTGATGGCGTTCACCGGGTAGCGCGGGAACATCCCGGCAGCGACCTCACTGTGGCGGAGCGCGACGCCATTCACGTAGCGCGAGAGGCGCAGGGCGAGGTCGGTCATGTTCAGCACGCCGTCGCCGGCGACGCCGCTCGCTTCGATGGCTCGCGCGAGGTCGTCCCCGATGACCTCCCGCACGAGCGCGAGCGGGAACCGGTCGTGCCCCGCCGGCACTGGCGTGTGCGTCGTGAACACGCAGCGCTCGCGCACTCGCTGACGTTCCATGTCCCCGACAGTCCGCAGGTCGCCGCCAGGCGCTTCCTCCGCGAGCAGCGCGAGCACAAGGAGCGCGGCATGCCCCTCGTTCATGTGGTACACGCGCGGCGCCGCTGGGTGCAGCGCGCGCAGCAGCGCTACGCCGCCCAAGCCGAGGACAGCCTCCTGCTTCAGCCGGTATCGCTCGTCTCCGCCGTACAACGCGTCGGTGATAGCGCGATCGTCGGGTGCGTTCTCGGGCAGCGCGGTGTCGAGGAGATAGACCGGGACCACCGCGCCGCCGACGCCGGTCACGACTCGGCGCCACGCCCGGACATGCACGAGACGCCCTTCGATGAGGAGCGAGGCGCGCTGTGAAAGTGCCTCGAGCGCGACCTCGGGCGACCACTCGGCGGGCGTCTCCGTCTGCGTGCCATTGGCCGCGAGGTGTTGCCGGAAGTAGCCCTTGCGATGCACGAGCGTCACCGCGACCAACGGAACGGCGAGGTCGGCCGCGGCACGAACGACGTCGCCGGCGAGCACACCAAGGCCGCCCGAGTACGTCGGGATCGCGTGGTCCAGCGCGAGTTCCATGGAGAAGTAGGCGGCGAGCGGCGCGCTCATGGGTGCGGCGCGGATCTCAGCGGCCCGCGGCAGAGGCAACGAGGAACGCCACGAGGACGACCAGCAGGAGCAGCAGCCAGCCCCAGGGCGTCGCCATCATGCCCGCGATGCCGCCCATCATCCCCATGCTCATGCCGCCGCCGGCCACGAGCAGGTCGATCGCGACGAACACGAGCAGCACTACCGCGACACCGAGAAGGAAGCTGCCCACGTCGAACCCGGACATCATCGCGCGGCGAGCTTCGCCGGCCGCTGGGCGCCGTAGCGGCGGATCCCTTCGAGCTTCGTGCGCTTGAGCAAGAGCGCGTTGACCGCGACGAGGAAGGAGCTCCCCGCCATCGAGAGCGCGGCGATCTCAGGTCGAAGGAGCAGGCCGAACGCGGGATAGAAAACGCCCGCAGCGATCGGGAACGCGATGGTGTTGTAGCCGACCGCCCAGAAGAGGTTCTGGCGCATCTTCCGCACCGTCGCGCGGCTGAGCGCGATGGCGCCAAGCACGTCGAGCGGATCGCTCTTCATGAGCACCACGTCCGCCGTCTCCATCGCGACGTCGGTCCCCGCGCCGATCGCGATGCCCTCGTCGGCCTGCGCCAGCGCCGGGGCGTCGTTGATGCCGTCGCCGACCATCGCGACGAGCTTCCCCGAGCGCTGGAGCTCCTTTACCTTGGCGGCCTTGTCGCCCGGGAGGACCTCGGCGAAGACGGTATCGAGTCCGAGCTCCGCCGCGATGCGCTCTGCCGTCGCGCGGTTGTCGCCGGTGAGCATCGCGACCTGGATGCCGAGCGAGTGCAGGCGCGCGATCGCCTCCTTCGCCGAGGGACGAACAGCGTCGGCGATGGCGATGACGCCCGCGGCCGCGCCGTCGACCGCCGCGTACACGACCGTGCGGCCAGCGCCCTCGAGCGCTGCGGCGCGCTCGCCAAGCCCGTCGAGAGTGATGCCGCGGTCACGCATGAGCTTGCGATTGCCCACGAGGACAGCGCGGCCGTCGACCTCTGCCTCGAGGCCGTGACCGGGGACCGCCTCGAAACGGGTGGACGCTGACACAGCGACACCCTTCGCTTTGGCAGCCTCGATGACGGCGAGCGCGAGGGGATGCTCGCTCGATAATTCGGCCGACGCGACGAGACGCAGCAGCTCGCTCTCGGAAACCGGAGCCCCGGCGGTGACGACCTCCACGACGCGCGGCTGGCCGACGGTGAGCGTCCCCGTCTTGTCGAAGATGACCACGCCGACCTTGGAGGCCTGCTCGAGCGCGGTCGCGTTCTTGAACAGGATCCCGTTGAGCGCGCCCAGGCCGGTGCCGACCATGATCGCCGTCGGCGTCGCGAGCCCGAGCGCGTCGGGGCAGGCGACGATCACGACGGTGATCGCGAGCGTCAGCGCGAACACGAAGGTCGCGCCGGCGAGCCAGTACCAGCCGGCGAACGTGAGCAGCCCGAAGACGACGGCCGCGGCGACGAGCCACTGCGCGGCACGGTCGGCGAGGCGCTGCGCAGGTGCCTTGGAGTTCTGCGCGATCTGCACAAGGCGGACGATCTGCGCGAGTGCGGTGTCCGCTCCGACCTTTGTCGCTCGGAAGCGGAACGAACCGGTCTTGTTGATCGTCGCGCCGATGACCTTCGAGCCCAAACTCTTCTCGAGCGGCAGGCTCTCGCCCGTGACCATCGACTCGTCCACGGTCGAGCTTCCCTCGACGACCTCGCCGTCGACGGGGATCTTGTCGCCCGGCCGGATGAGCACGACATCCCCGACGACGACCTCCGACGTCGAGACCTCTACGGGCTGGCCGGCGCGGATGACCGTCGCCTTTGGCGGCGCGAGATCCAGCAGCGCGCGTATGGCGGCGGACGCGCCGGCGCGGGCGCGCATCTCCAGCCAGTGCCCGAAGAGGACGAATGCGAGGAGCACGACCGCGGCCTCGTAGAAGACCTCGCCCTCGAACAGGAACGTTGCGGCGACGCTGAACAGGTAGCCGCTGCCGACCGACAGCGCGACGAGGTCGAAGGGACGGTTGGCCCGCACGAGGCGGGCGAACACCTCCGCCACGATGTCGTTCGCTTCCTCGCGGCTTCCGGTCAACAACCCCGCGAGCCGTACGAGCTCGCGGTGGTGATCGTGGAAGGCCTCGTCGAGCGTCATCGCCCGCTCCGTTCGTACGGGCCCCGACATCATTGTGCGCCCGCGTCTATCCGGCGAGGAACGAGCCGGTCGAGCAGCACCCGAGAGAGATGTCGAGGCAGCCGAGGCAGAC
>JANNHF010000115.1:0-47514 GCA_031404235.1 Chloroflexota bacterium | reverse complement strand
CGATCACCGCCAACGCCAGCGCCGTGGTGACCATGGGCGGCGTGGCCGTGACGCGTACGACCACGGGCAACTCCGGACCGGGCGGATCCGGTCCGGCGACCAAGAACTACGTCGATGCCTCCATCTCGATCGCGGCTGATGACACGAACGGGATCGGTGAGCCGCACACCTTCACCATCACCGTCACCGCGATCCCGAGCGGTGGAGCTGTCACCTTCGGCGCGATCACGACAAGCGTCAGCCCGGCTCCGACCTCTCAGAGCAACACCTGTGCGGCGCCGACCGTGGTGGGGAATACCGCGACCTGCACGCTGACGATCAACAGCTCGAGCGCCGGGACGTTCACCGCGAACGCCACCGCGAGCATCACGATGGGTGGCGTTACCGTCACGCGCTCGACGTCTGGCAACGCGGGACCCAGCGGATCGGGTCCGGCGACGAAGATCTACATCGCTGGAAGCCTCCAGTGGATCAAGACCGACGAGAACGGGGCACTCCTGGGTGGAGCCACCTTCCAGGTCTGCCGCACGCACGACTTCATCGGCGGCGTCATGGTCGACGTCACTGACGTCTGCGTCAGCGTGACCGACAACTCGAGCCCCGACACCGATCCCGTAGCGGGCCAGTTCAAGCTCACCGGTCTCATCCTCGGCCGCTACACCATCCTCGAGACCGCGGCGCCGACCGGATACAACGCGGACCCGAATCCGCAGACGGTCGACCTGACCATCGCCAACCCGAACGGCTCAGCCGCGCAGCCATTCGTCAACACGTTGAAGCTGCTCGGCCAGATCGCGCCGACCGCGACGACGTGCCAGACGTACACCGCCGGAACGGCGGGCGACATCAATGCGATCCTCTACGGCGTGAAGGACGGCTTGATCAACAACGCGTCGCCTGGTGTGTTCTTCTACTTCACCACGGTGACGGCAACGAGGACGAGCTTCACCGTCGATATCACGCAGACCGTCACGACCGCGGGCGCGGACGCGTATCTCTTCAAGGTCCACAACGAGGAGGTCCGACTCTTCAACGCTGACTGCACCAGTAGCAGCCTTGGCAACGTCACATCGACGACGGGCGGTCAGGTGTCGATCGACATCAGCGGCGCGACCATCGGGCAGGTGTTCGTGATCTCGGTGAAGTACTCGGGCGGTAGCTCCGTCGGTCTCCCGACTCCGACGCCGGCAACGCTGCACATGGACTTCGCCACTGTGATCGACGGCACGACGGTGGACGCCGACCCGAACGGACTGGACTTCGCACCCAAGCCGTAAGGCAAACTCGCGAAGACGCACAGCAGAGAGGCCCCCGCGCAAGCGGGGGCCTCTCTTCTTGCGTTCGTACGACGGCCAAAAGGGCACCGCTGCGCTCGCCCAGTACCTATGGCTGAACCCCGAGCGCCATGCCTGGACCCGCGATTGGCAGCGTTGGCTCCATTTTCGGGGTCATCCGGGGAATAGGGCAGGACCTCCGTACGGGCGGTCTGGGCCTACTCCATCTGATCTACGACTGCCAGCCTAGGGCGAGCACAGAGACAAGCGAACTAGGGGAGGAGGACTAAACAGTCGTGACGAAAACTATCTCGGCGTGGCTTCTCGCGGCGATGCTGCTGGCTGTGGCGTTCGCCGGCACTGCTTCCGCCGGAAACTCGACGATCACACTCAACCCGCAGCGCACCGCTTCGTCGGCGCTGCAGCTCGGCAGCCAGGTCACATTCTCAGTGGCAACGAACCGAACGGACCGGCCGTGGGTCAGCGTGGCCTGCTATCAGTCCCGGGTGCTCGTTTACAAGCAGTACCACGGCATGTTCGCCGGCTACTACACCGATCCGGTCTTCACGCTCGGGCCAACGACGAACTGGACGAGCGGTGGCGCGAACTGCGTCGGCACTCTTCTGTACTTCGCAAACGGACGCGAGCACTCGCTCGCGACGACCTCGTTCTCCGTGCCGTAGGTGGCCTTCACGGCGATGCGGCCTCGAACGGAGGCCGCATCGCCGTCACATCTAGAACCGGCCGAGCAGGTCTGCGCAGTTCGTCGGCCAGCTCGATCGTGTCGGCTCGGAGAGCGCGGCGTCCGCCTGCGCGAGCAGGGTGAGCGTGGGCATTTCAACGCCGCGGCTCAGCTTCGCAGCATGCGCGTCGATCACGGCCCTGGCGAGCCGCACGCGGTCCTCTCTGCACTTGGGAGCGAGCGCGTCGAGGAGCACTTTGAACTGATGGACCAGAGGATCATCGAGGGCGAGACGGTCCACGCGCATCGCTCTCGTGGCGAGGATGTACTCGGGCGAGGGCTCAGCCTCGATGGCAGGAGGCACCTCGCCCGTGCCGGAGCTGAGTTGCTCTACCACGCGCTGGACCGAAGCCTCACCACCGCCGAGCGCGTACCACACGAGAAACGCGGCAGAGACGAACAGGAGCGTCCGTATCACGGACCCCGCAGTGCTCGCCCGGCGTACCCGCGGCCGCGGATCGCCCTCGGAAGCCTCGGTCGCGCGATCCGACCGCCCGATGGGGCCATACAACGCCCCGATCCGTTGCAGCGCTTCGCGATCTGCTGGGGTGAACTGGGCGTCTCCTCGCTGTTTCCCGCGCCGGGAGTCCTTTCTCGCCACGCGGGAAGTCTAGAAAGGGCTCGGTCGATCGGTGGTCGACGGTATTTCCTCCTCCCCAGAAGTACTGGCCCACGCCCACGGTCAAATCCGACGCTCGCCCGTTTATCCCTACGGAACGCGGAATCCAGGGCCTGCACTGCAACAGGAGGGAACCATGTCGTTTGTTCGAACAGTCCTCGTCATCGCTGGCTTCGCGCTCGCGTTCTCAGTTCTCAGCGGCGATGCCGCACTCGCAGGGAGGCCCGGCGGTACGTCATCGTCCTCGATAAGCCTCGTGCTTCTGAACTCGGCTGACACAACGAGCCTCGCGGTCAGCCCGCGTCACGGCGATCAGGTCACGTTCAACGTCTCGACGACCGCCACCTCTAACCCTTTCGTGAATCTCAAGTGCTACCAGAACGGAGTGCTCGTCGCGGAAGGCTGGGAGGGCTTCTTCGAAGGAGCTCTCGGGGACCGGATGTTCACGCTCTGGTCGCCGCAGTGGACTGGCGGAGAAGCGGAGTGCACGGCGTGGCTCGCCATGTACTCGAAGAGCAGATGGAAGATGCTCGCGTCGACGAGCTTCCACGTGTATCCGTAAAGCGATCCCGATCCGAGCCTGAACGAAGTGAGGCCCCGGCTTTCGCCGGGGCCTCACTCATTGCCCGTCAGCTCAACGGCGTCTCAGGCCGCGCTACGGATGATTGTTGTTGATCGTGACGGTACTGACCTCGCACGAGCTGACTGATGGCGCACTCCATTGTCCAGCGCGAAGCTCTCGCTCCACGAGATGGTCTGATTCGAGGTGTACACGGTCGTGTTGCTGGTCTCGTATGGAGCGCTGCTGTCCGTGAACGTCGCGACCGCGGTGCCGCTGGTGGTGCGCGGCGACGGGAGCTCCGGTCACAGGGGGTGCATACGCTAACGGTGCGGTATACGCACGCTGCGCGCGAGAGCGACGCGACGGATGCGTTCGTTAGAATGGGCCTTCATTGATCCGGTGCAGCACGACGGTCGTGCAGGGGACTGTTAATCCCTTGGTTGGAGGTTCGAATCCTCCCACCGGAGCAGAAATTTAGCGGGGGATCATTGACCCGCGGCTTTGATAGAACTATTGTTCTATCATGCAAAGCTGTGCCGATTGCGGCCTCGAGTTCGCGATGTATCCGGTAATCAACGGCAATCGAATGAATCTACGCGGGCGGAAGAGCTGTCTCGGGTGTCGTCCGATCGTGCCGAGGCCTTCATCAAGGCGGAACGCAATCCGCCCGATCTCAACAAAGGTATGCGAACGCTGCGCCGGGCTCTTTACGGCGAAGATCTTGATCGACGGAAAGATGCGATCGCTATACCGCCGTCGCTTCTGCCTACGGTGCTCGCCATTCGGAGCGCATAACACGTCAAAGGCGCCGTCCGGCAAGCCGATCGGCCCGGAGCTCGTCGAAGAGAGACGACGCCGGCGCAACGCCAAGACGTACCGATCGCTAAAAAAGCGCCGACTGCGACGCAAGGCCGACCTCGTTACGGCAGCAGGCGGTCGGTGCGTCGGCTGTGGCTACGCCAACTGCCTTGGCGCGTTGGACTTCCACCATCGCGACCCGGCGACGAAGGACTTTGCTGTGGGTCACTTCAACGGCTCACTGGAGCGCCTGCTTGCCGAAGTCGCGAAGTGCGACCTCCTGTGCGCCAACTGCCACCGCACGCGACACGCTCGCGAAGACGCTGATCTTGTCGACATGCACCCCTCGGCGGAAAGCCGGCGGCGCACGAAACTCCGGGCGGTTGCCTGGTTCGGCGGTCGCTGCCATGGATGTGACGAGGTGTATTCGGCGCAGTTGTTCGATTTCCACCACTGGGATGCGAGCGACAAGCTCTTTGGTATCGCGACCGACGGGATAGCGCGCTCATGGGAGAAGGTCGTCGCGGAGCTCGAGAAGTGCGTGATGCTGTGCGCGAACTGCCACCGTGAGGTGCACGCCGGCGTCCGCACGATCCGACCGACACTCCTCGGTCTCGCGGAGGACGCTCTGCCCTACGTCGCGTAGAGCTACGCCCATCGTGGCACTATCGCCGCCGTGGACGGCCCATTCTTCGAGGACTTCACGGTCGGCGCGACGTTCCGGTCCGCGGTCGGTCGCACGATCACGCAGGCCGACAACATCCAATTCTCGCTGCTCACCGTCAACACCAACGAGATCCATGTCAACGCGCATTACGCAGCGCAGACCGAGTTCAAGCGCCCACTGGTGAACAGCTTCCTCACGCTCGCGACCGTCGCGGGGCTCATGGTCCCGCAGACGAGCCGGTGGGGTTTTGCCCTGGGTGTGGGTGAGGTGATGCTCCCGAGCCCGCTCTTCGAGGGCGACACGCTCTACGCCGACACCGAGGTGCTCGAGGCGCGCGCGTCGCGCTCGCGTCCGGGGTGGGGCATCGTCACCGTTCGCCAGCGCGGCATCAAACAGGACGGCACGGTCGTCCTGGTCGCGAAGCGCACCTTCATGGTGCCCACGCGCGCGAACGCGCCAAAGCCGCACTTCCCCGAGCCGCGCGAGTAGCGTGGATTTCGGCCGGACCGACGAGCAAGAGTCGATCCGCTCGGCGGTGCGTTCCCTGTGCGCGCAGTTCCCGGATGAGTACTGGCGCGAGCTCGACCGCGCGGGCGAGTACCCCGAACGGTTCGTCCGCGCACTCACCGAGGCAGGCTGGCTCAGTGCCCTGATCCCGACCGAGTACGGCGGCGCTGGGCTCGGTATCGCGGAGGCGGCGGTCATCATCGAGGAGATCAACGCGTCCGGCGGGAACGCCGCGGTAGCGCACGCGCAGATGTACACGATGGGGACGCTGCTGAAGCACGGCAGCGACGAGCAGAAGCGGCGCTATCTGCCGGCGCTCGCGAAGGGCGAGCTGCGTCTGCAGGCGTTCGGGGTCACGGAGCCCGAGGCCGGCTCGGAAACCACGCGCATCAAGACGATGGCGACGAAACGCGGGGACCGCTACATCGTGAACGGGAAGAAGATCTTCATCTCACGCGCGAACCACTCGGACCTCCTGCTCTTGCTCGCCCGCACGACGCCGTACGAGGAGCTCGACGACAAGACGCGTGGCCTGTCCGTGTTCATCGTCGACCTGCGCTCGGCGGTGGCCGACGGTCGGATCGTCGTCCGGCCGATCGAGACGATGTTCAACCACCACACCACGGAGCTCTTCATCGACGGCCTCGAGGTGCCGGCGTCGGACCTCGTGGGCCAAGAGGGCATGGGATTCCGTCACATCATCGACAGCTGGAATGCGGAGCGGATCCTCATCGCGTCCGAGTCGGCGGGCGATGGCCGCTGGTTCGTCGCGCGCGCCGCCGCCTATGCCTCGCAGCGCGTCGTCTTCAGCAGGCCCATCGCCGCGAATCAGGGCGTTCAGTTCCCGCTGGCGCAGGCGCATGCGCGACTCGAGGCCGCGACGCTCATGCGCGACAAAGCCGCCTGGCTGTTCGACCACGGTCGCAAATGCGGCGCCGAGGCCAACATGGCGAAGCTCCTCGCGTCGCAGGCCGCATGGGATGCGGCGAACGCCGCGATCGATGCGTACGGCGGCTATGGCTTTGCGCGCGAGTACGACGTCGAGCGCAAGTTCCGCGAGACCCGCCTTCTGCTGGTCGCACCGATCAGCAACAACCTCGTGCTCGCGTACATCGGCCAGCACGTGCTCGGCATGCCGCGGTCGTACTGATGGACGCGCCGGGCGCCATGCGCTCGCTCTTGTTCGTGCCCGGGCATCGCGCGCGCATGGTCGAGCGCGCGCTCGGGCTCGGCGAATTCAGCCCCAGTGCCCTGGACGTCGCCATCCTCGACCTCGAGGACGGCGTGCCACCAGCATCGAAGGACGAGGCGCGGCGGCAGGTCGCGGGCGTGCTCGGCCGTGTCGCTGCAGGTGGCGGTGGGCCGATGCGGTGCGTCCGGATCCGGCGCGCGCTCAGCGACGAGGGTGCCGCCGATCTCGACGCCATCGTCCTGCCCGGACTCGAAGCGATCATGGCGCCGAAGGTGGATCGCGCGGACGAGATCGAATGGCTGGCCGACCAGCTCGAAGCGCGCGAGCGCGCCGCGAAGATGTCTCACGGCACCGTGCGGATCATCCCGTCGATCGAGACCGCCGCCGCGCTGCTGGAAGCGCCCCGCATCGCGCGCGCCGCGGATCGCGTCGTAGGCCTGGCGTTCGGGTCCGAGGACTTTGCGCTCGATCTCGGACTCCCAACGAAGCGCGAGGGCGAGGCCGCGGACCTCTTGTACGCACGCTCCGCCCTCGTCGTGGCCGCCGTGTCCGCGGGCAAGCTCGCCTTCGATGGCATCTGGCCGGACATCGAGGACACCCCCGGCCTGCGCGCCGACACTCTGCGCGCGCGCCGTCTCGGGTTCAGCGGCAAGACCCTCATCCATCCGGACCAGATCGCGGTCGTCAACGAGATCTTCAGCCCGACGGCGGCGGAGATCGAGCTGGCGCGGCGCGTAGTGCGCGCATTTGACGAAGCACTCGAACGCGGCCACGGCGCCGTCGCACTCGACGGACAGATGCTCGACGAACCGGTCGTCGAACGCGCGCGGCGGATACTCAGGAGCGCTGCGGCCGGACCAGGTCGAAGCTGACCAGGGCAAGGACGGCCACGGAGCACAGCGCAATGGTGACGCACCAGGGACATACCGCACCGATGACGAACAATTCGACGTAGGTCAGGTATGCGACGTACAGCGTTGCGGCGAGGCTGAGACCGAAGAGCGTCGTCTCCGTCCACCACGGCGCGTCCTCACGAAGGCGGAGGAGCGCCACAGCGAGGATCGCGACGAAACCGGCGAGGCCGATGAGCGCGACCGGCACCGGACCCACCACGGAGAAGCGGCTCTGCTGCACGGCCTCACAGCCGCCGACACCGATGCAGAGCGCGAGATCGCCCGAGTAGTGGATCCATGTGAGATACGCGGAGACCAGCGTGCCGATCGCTGCAACGACCGCCGCCGCGGCGCGCGTCAGCGTCCGACGAGCAACGGGTCGAGCACCGCTTTGAGCTGGTCGTACGTCGCCGCGCCTTCGATCTTCCGCTCGCCGATGAACAGCGTCGGTGTCGCCTTGACCCCGCGGCCCTGGCCGACCTTCAGCTCGTCGCGCACGGTCTGCGCATAGCGACCGGAGTCGACGCACGCGGCGAATGACGGGCCGAGCCCGAGCGCCTCGCCCATCCGCCTCAGATTGTCCTTGGAGAAGGCGCCGCGGTTCTCTCCGGCCTGCGATGCGTACAAGCGGTCGTGGAGCTCCCAGAACTTGTCCTGCTCGTTGGCGCACTCCGACGCCTCCGCCGCCCACTGGGACTCGGCGCCGAGGAAGGCGAAGTGCCGAAAGACGATCTTGACCTGGCCTTTCGCGACGTAGGTCGACAGGAGCTGTGCCTCGGTCGTCCGCGCGAACTGCGCGCAGGCCGGGCACTGGAAGTCGGCCCATTCCTCGATCGTCACCGGGGCTGACTCGACGCCGCGCACGTGGCTCGCCTGACGGACGCCTGGCGGTACGGTCGACAGGGGCGGCGCCGACGTTCCACCGCTGATGACGATCAACGCGCCGACCGCGACGACCGCGATGACCGCGACGATCGCGAGCTGCAGGCCGGAGGGGCGTCGTGCGGCTGAGCCCGGCGCTTCTCCGCGCCGAACACGCTGACGCTGGGCCCGGGTGCGAGGATGCGCCATGTCTCGATGGTACGGAGCGCGCCCAAGGGTCGGAGAGGGCCAAACGTCCCTATATTTGTGGACCCATGACGATGCCGATCGACCGCGAGCGCCACCGCGGATGAGACTTCTCACGTTCGTCTCCGACGACGGGCCGCGCGCCGGCACGTTCGTGTCTGATGGCACGATCCTCTCGATACCCGACCTCGTGCCCGGTGCGCCGAGCGACATGCTGGGCGTCATCGAGCGGTTCGACCTGATCCGCGACGACATCCGAGGCGCGGCACGGAGCGCGCGCGGCGGCGCAGACCCCGCTCGCGCCCGACTGCTCGCGCCGATCCCCCGGCCGCGGAGGAATGTCCTCTGCGTCGGCTGGAACTACTCCGAGCACTTCCAGGAAGGCGCGAGCTTCCGAGCCGGGCAGGGCGCACCCGGCCAGCAGGAGATCCCCGAGTATCCAGCGCTGTTCTCAAAGAACCCCGCGACCGTAACGGGGCCGGGATCCAGCGTTCTGTTCCCAGCGCCGCACTCGGAGCAGCTCGACTGGGAGGTCGAGCTCGCCGTGATCGTGGGCCGACCCGGGCACGACATCAGCGAAGCGGATGCGATGCAGCACGTCTTCGGCTACACGTGCGCGAACGACCTGTCGGTACGTGACGTTCAGCGGCGACACGGCGGCCAATGGTTCAAGGGAAAGAACTACGACACGCATCTGCCCATGGGGCCGTGGATCGTGACCGCCGATGAGCTCGACCCCTCGGCGCTCCGCGTGCAGACGCGCGTGAACGGCGTGACGAAGCAGGATTCGAACACGCGCTTCATGGTCTTCAAGATACCGCGCCTGATCAGCGAGTTCTCGGCCGGCTGCCGGCTCGAGGCCGGTGACATCATGATCACGGGGACACCTGAGGGCGTCGGATTCGCGCGCAAACCGCCCGAGTTCCTGAGGATCGGTGATGTCGTGGAGGTCGAGATCGAGGGGATCGGCGTGCTGCGCAATCGTGTTCAGGGGAGGACGTGATGGCGGGTCAGATGGTGAAGTTCCCGGCGAACGGCGGGACCGCGGATGGCTACCTCGCGACACCTTCATCCGGCAAGGGGCCTGGTGTGATCGTCATCCAGGAGTGGTGGGGCCTCACCGATCAGATCAAGGGTGTGGCTGACATGTTCGCCCGCGAAGGGTTCGTCGCGCTCGCGCCGGACTTCTACCACGGCAAGGGCGCGAAGATCGGCGAGCCCGACACGGCTCAGAAGCTGATGATGGAATTCTTCCAGGCGAACACCGCGGCCAAGGATGCAAAGGGCGCCGCGGAGTACCTTGCCCCACATCCCGCAGTGACGAGCAAGAAGGTCGGTGTGATCGGCTTCTGCATGGGCGGATTCCTCGCACTGCTGGTCGGCAGCGTCGCGCCCGACAAGGTCGCGGCGGCGGTCGACTGCTATGGCGTCGGGCAGCGCATGCCAGACCTGAGGCCGATGCGTGGCACCCCGGTCCTCGGCATCTTCGGCGGCAAGGACGGCTCCGCGAATGCGGAGGCGGTCGCAGCCCTCGAGAAGGCCGCGCAGGAAAGCGGCGTCCCGTTCACCAAGCACGTCTACCCGGAGGCCGACCACGCGTTCCTCAACGAGCAGCGCAAGGACGCGCATCGCCCGGCCGACGCGAAGGACGCGTGGAGCAAGATCCTTCCGTTCCTGAAGAGCAACGTGCGCTGATGAGCACGACGCTATCTCCGATCACCAGCGTGAACCCTGCGACCGAGGAGGTCCTCGCGCGCTTCGACCCGTTCACACCCGAGGAGGTCGATCGCGCGCTGGACGACGCGCAGGACGCGTTCATCGCCTGGCGCGAGCGCCCTCTTGTTGACCGCGCGATACCGATGCGACGGCTTGCGGCCCTGCTGCGGGAGCGCGCCGATCGTTACGCGCGCCTAGCCACCATCGAAATGGGCAAGCCCATCGCGGAGGCCAGGGCGGAGCTGGAGAAGTGCGCCCTCGGCTGCGAGCACTACGCCGAGAACGCTGCGCGCTATCTCGCTGACGAGGTCGTTGAAACAAGCGCGAAGCGGAGCCTCGTCGCGTTCCAGCCGCTCGGGCTCGTGCTGGCGATCATGCCCTGGAACTTCCCGTTCTGGCAGGTGATCCGGTTCGCCGCGCCGGCGCTGATGGCCGGCAATGCGGCGGTGCTGAAGCACGCCTCGAACGTGCCGCAGTGCGCGCTGGCGATCGAAGAGGCCATTCACGACGCGGGCTTCCCTGAGGGCCTGCTGCGCACACTGCTGGTCGCGGGCTCGGGTATCGAGCCGCTCATCGCCGATCCCCGCATCCGAGCGGTGACGCTCACCGGCAGCTCCGAGACCGGCTCGCGCATCGCCGAGCTCGCCGGGCGCGCGCTCAAGAAGAGCGTGCTCGAACTTGGAGGCTCCGATCCGTACATCGTGCTCGCCGACGCCGACCTTGACGCTGCCGCGAAGGTCGGCGCGCGCGCACGCAATCAGAACAACGGACAGTCGTGCATCGCGGCCAAGCGCTTCATCGCCGTGGAGTCCGTGGCAGCGGAGTTCGAGACGCGCTTCGCTGCCGAAGTGCGGGCGCTGCGCGTGGGCGATCCGCTTGACGCCAACACGCAGATCGGGCCGCTCGCGCGAGCCGACCTGCGAGATGCCCTCGAACGCCAGGTGCGCGACTCCGTGCGCATGGGTGCGCGGGTGCTGACTGGCGGGGAGCGCGGTAGGGAACGTGGCTGGTACTACCAGCCCACCGTTCTCGCCGATGTCACAGCGGACATGCCCGCATTCCAGGAGGAGACGTTCGGACCTGTCGCGGCGGTGTTGCGCGTTCGTGACGCGGATGAGGCCGTGCGCGTCGCCAACGACTCCGCATATGGGCTTGGTGCGAGCCTCTGGACGCGCGACCTCGCACTGGGCGAGGCGCTCGCACGCAGGATCGAATCGGGCTCGGTGTTCGTGAACGGGATGGTCGCGTCCGACCCGCGCCTTCCGTTCGGCGGCGTGAAGCGCAGCGGCTACGGCCGTGAGCTGTCGTCCTACGGCATCCGCGAGTTCGTGAACATCCAGACCATCTGGATCGGATCACCGCAGCAGGCCAAGCCAACGACGCCGTCGGCGGAGTGAACGCCGCACAACTGCTCGTTCGCTGCCTCGAGAACGAAGGCGTGCGGTACGTGTTCGGCATCCCCGGAGAGGAGACGCTCGACCTCAACGCGGCGCTCGAGGACAGCGACAAGATCCAATTCATCCTGACACGTCACGAGCAGGCGGCGGCCTTCATGGCGGACGTGTACGGACGCCTGTCGTCATTTCCCGGCGTATGCCTCGCGACGCTTGGGCCCGGCGCGACCAACCTCCTCACCGGCGTCGCCGACGCGCAGCTGGACCGCGCACCTCTGGTAGCCATCACGGGGCAGGCCGGGCTCGAGCGCGTTCACCTGGAGTCGCATCAGTACATCGACGTGGTCCAGATGTTCGCCCCGGTCACGAAGTGGAGCACCCGCGTCTCGGTGCCGGAGTCCGTGCCGGAGGTCGTGCGCAAGGCGTTCCGGCTCGCGCGCATCGAGAAGCCCGGCGCGACGCATATCGAGCTGCCCGAGGACGTGGCGAAGGAAGAGGTCCGCTCGGCGCCGCTCGAGGTGCGGCGCACCTCCTATCCGAAGGCCCAGCAGGAGGCGATCGATCGCGCGTCGGAGATCATCAATACGGCGAAGGCCCCGTTGATCCTCGCCGGCAACGGCGTCACACGGCGCCAGGCCGTCGGCAATCCCACCGTGGCTGCGCTCCGCCGCTTCGTCGAACGCAGCCACGTGCCGGTGACGTGGACCTATATGGCCAAGGGCGTGATCGATCCGAGTAGCCCGTTCGCGCTGGGGCCGGTCGGCCTGCAACGACCCGGTGCCGATCTCGCGAACCTGAAGCTGCTGGCCGAGGCGGACGTCGTCATCGCGGTCGGCTACGACCTCGTGGAATGGGCGCCGGTGCTGTGGAACCCCAAGCGTGACAAGACCGTCGTGCATGTCGATAGCACGGCCGCCGAGCTCGATGGCCACTACCACCCGTCGATCGAGGTCATCGGCGAGCTTGACGACTCGCTCACGGCGCTCGCCGAGCTCGTGAAGCCGCGCGACGATCGGCGCTTGGTGGTCGGCAGCGGATGGAACAGCGTCGGTGGCGACAAGCCGGGTCCGATCGCGCCAATGGTCGCGATCCGCGCACTGCGGGATGCGCTCGGCGCTGAAGACATCGTCGTGAGCGACGTGGGCGCCCATAAGGTGTGGCTCGCGCGCCTGTTCCCGACCGAGCGTCCCAACACCGTCGTCATATCCAACGGCCTCGCGTCGATGGGCATCGCGCTGCCTGGCGCCATCGCCGCGAAGCTCGTCCACCCCGAGCGCAAGGTGGTCGCGTTCTGCGGCGACGGCGGCTTCCTGATGAACGTGCAGGAGCTCGAGACCGCAAAGCGTCTGGGCACGGCGATCGTGGTCGTGGTGCTCGTCGATGACCGTCTGGGCGTGATCGAGGTGAACGAGAAGCGTCAGTTCAGCCGCACCTTCGCGACGGAGTTCGGCAACCCCGACTTCGTCCAGCTCGCGAAGGCTTTCGGCATCGCCGGCTACACGGTCGAGAGCGCCGGCGACCTCCTCCCGACTCTGAAGCGCGCGCTCGACCTAAATGGTCCAGCACTCGTTGCGGTGCCGTGGGACCACCGTATGAACGAGCACATCGCAGACCCGACGGGCCAGTGGCGTTCGCCCATGGAGATGTAGCCGGCAGCCGGTGGCGCCTCGCAGGCCGACTTGCCCCAGCGGCGTAGCCTGAGCGTCGCATATGGACATCAGGGCTGCGTTTTTCGAGCGAGACGAGGTCATCTATCACCGCGGCGATCCGGTCGTGGTCGAGGGTCGGTGAAGCTCGTCCGCGTCGCTCGTCGGCACGTTGACGTGATCGCTCCCGATCGGCTGCGCACAGAGATACACGGCTAGGCATCCGGCCGCGGCCGCGGCGCGTATAGTCGAAAACAATCGATTTCCGCAGGGAGTGGTGGCTTGGCGACAACGAGGCGAGTCACGATCACCGACGTCGCGCGTGCCGCCAACGTGCACGCGTCGACGGTCTCCCGCGTGCTGAACGGCCGGGCCGAGCTCAGCCTGCTGCCGGAGACGCGCGAGCGCGTCATCGCCGCCGCCACGCGTCTCGGCTACCGGCCATCCGCTCTCGCCCGAGGCCTCCGGCTCCGGCGGACGTTCACCCTCGGGATGCTCGTGCCGGACATCACCAATCCGGTGTTCCCGTCCATGATCAAAGGCGTTGAGGGCGCGGCGCACACACGCGGCTATCACCTCATCCTCTGCAACACCGACGACTCGTTCGAGCGCGAGGCGAGCTACCTGCGCGTCCTGCGCGAGTGGCGGGTCGACGGGATCCTCATCGCCTCCAGCTCCACCGCAGACTCGACCATCGCGGAGCTGCGCCGCGAGAAGGTCCCGTTCGTCCTCCTCAACAGCGGCTCCCGCGCGAGCGAGGATCTTGTCGTGGTGCCGGACAACCGTCAGGGCGTGGCGGCCGCGATCGATCACCTGATCCAGCTCGGCCATCGACGGATCGGTCTGATCGCGGCGCCCCAAACCACGCTGACGGGACAGGAGCGCCTCCTCGCGGCGCGAGCAGCTCTGCGGCGTCACCACCTCGCTCACGAGGACGCGCTCGTCGCCGTGGCGGATTCGTTCTCGGAGGCCTCGGGCCACCGCGCCGCGCGACGTCTCATGCTTGACGGCGAGCCGCCGACGGCGATCTTCTGCGCGAACGACCTGCTCGCGCTCGGGGCGATCCGCTTCGCGCGCGAGCTCGGCCTGGCCGTCCCGGACGATCTCTCCGTCGTCGGATTCAACGACATACCGCAGTCCGAGCTTTTCGACCCACCGCTCACGACGGTGCACGTCCCGCAGGAGGAGATGGGCGTCCTTGCGGCGGCGCTCCTCATCGACCAGCTCGAGGGCAGGCATATCGAACGACGGCAGGTCGTGCTCGAGACCGAGCTCATGGTCCGCGGCTCGACCGCCCCGCCGCCCCCGGCGGCCACGACGGCGATGAAGACCGCCTAACTACGCGAGCGCGTTCCGAACGGCGGCGGCCATGTCGTCGATCGCGGCGCGCCCCATGGGGATGGCGGTGGCCATGCCGGTGAAGCCGTGCACCATGCCGGGGTATTCGACATACGTTGTCGGCACGCCGGCCTGTCGCAGCCGCGTCGCGTAGGCCTTGCCGTCGTCGCGTAGCGGGTCGCACTCGGCGGTGACGACGTGCGCGGGAGGAAGTCTCGAAAGGTCCTTCGCGCGGAGCGGGGACGCGTACGGCTCATCGCGGAGCTTCGGATCCGGCGCGTAGTGATCCCAGAACCACCGCATCCCACTGCGCGTCAGGCCGAACCCGACGCCGCTCGTGCGATACGAGGACGTGTCGAGGTCGTGATCGGTCACCGGAACGTGGAGCAGCTGGAACGCGAGCCTCGGGCCGTGGCGTTCGCGGGCCATCAGCGCGACCACGGCCGCGAGGTTGCCGCCGGCGCTCGAGCCACCCACCCCGATACGCGAGGCATCGATGCCCAGCTCGGATGCGCGGTCGGCGCACCAGCGCGTCGCGGCGTACGCATCGTCCACGGCGGCCGGATACCGGTCCTCGGGCGCGAGCCGGTACTCGACCGACACGACCGCGCACCCACTGGCGTTCGCCAGCGCGCGGCAGAACGGATCCGAGATCGCGACGCTCCCGACGACCCAGCCGCCACCGTGAAAGTAAACGAGAAGTGGCAACGTTCCGGAGCGCGGCCGATAGAGGCGCGCCGAGATCGGCGGGAGCGCAGCGACGACGCGATCGCGCACGTGGGCGACGGGCTCGAGCGGCAGCGCCGGTGCGATGTTGACGGAGCCGCCGCGCGCTCGGGCCTCCGCCACGCTGAGTGCCTCCAGCGGGCGGGGGTCGATCTTCTCGGCAGCGGCGAGCAGCTCGGCGATCTTCGGATCCACGGACATTGGTGCGAGAGCCTAACCGTCGCGGCGCGCGGGGCCGAGTACGACGCGTCCCGGCAGAGCACCCGTGTGCTCGCCCTCGCGCAGGACCGGCTCGCAGCCCGCGGCGGTCGAGCCTGAGGTTCGCCGCCGGAAAGCCCGTCAGGCGCCGGATCACGTCCTCCAGGGGTGCGGCGTGCTCGTCTCGGACGAACCGGCCGAGCACGCGGGCGAACGTTCCATACGACCGAGGGTGCGGCTGCGACAACAGGAATACGCCCTCCGGCGCGAGCGAGCCCGCATCCGATCCGAAGCTCATCCACGGCAGCGCGACCTCCCGCCGCAGGTTCTCGGCCGAGGCCATGAAGATGACCATCCCAACGCGGCTCTCGTCTTCCAAGACCAGGTCCATCGCCACGTCGCGTGGGTCGGCGCCGCGCTCAGTCGCGACCTGACCGAGCGTTCGTCCGGTGAGCGGCTTCAAGCGCTCGTTCTTGAACGCCACGAGCACGATGCCCTCGGGCGTGCCGGCGGCCTCGTACAGGTTCTCCCAGTCCTCCCCCGGGCGAGCCATCTCGTCCCGAATGCGTGCTCGCTGAGCGCCGTCGCGCAGGCGCGCGAGCGTCGCGCGAAGCCCGCCCTCATGCGCCCACGGCGGGAAGCAGGAGCTGAGGCCCGTTGCGCCGGCCTCGTACGGATACATATCGGCTGTGATGGCGAGTCCGGCTGCGCGCGCGCTCTCGATCCGGTCGATGACCGCGTCGAGCTTCTTCCAGTTCGAGCGACCCGCCTGCTTGAGGTGGTAGATCTCCGCGGGCAGCCGCGCGCGCCGCGCGATCTCGACGACCTCATCCACGCCCTCGAGCAGTCGGTTCCCTTCGCTGCGCATGTGCGAGATGTACATGCCGCCGTGCTTGCCGGCGACCTCCGACAGCGCGACGAGCTCGTCGGTGTCGGCGTACGTCGCCGGCGCGTAGATGAGCGCAGAGCCGACGCCGAGCGCGCCGCCGCGCATCGCCGCGTCGACAAGCCCACGCATACGTCTCAGCTCGTCACCGGTCGGCCGCCGATCGTCGTGCCCCAGCTCGTGGATCCGCACCGTCGCGGCGCCGACGAACGAAGCGATGTTCGGCGCGATGCCGCGGGCGGCGATCGTGTCGAGCGCCTCGGCCAGCGTCGTCCAGGTGACGTCGTACCTGATGTCGCCCTGCTGCTCGGTCTGCTCGCGCCGCATGGTCTCGCTCAGCGGACCGAGTGACCAGCCCTCGCCGAAGACCTCGAGGGTCACACCCTGTCGGATGTCGCTCTGCGACCGACCATCGGCGATGAGCGATGTCGTCGCCCAGCTCAACATGTTGATGAAGCCTGGCGCGACCGCGAGACCGCCGGCATCGATCTCCTCGCGCCCGCGCGCCGCCACGGGACCGACCTGGGCGATGCGGTCAGCGTCGATCGCGACGTCGGCGGCGAACGGCGCGTGTCCCGAGCCGTCGTACACCGTGCCGCCGCGGATGACGACGTCGTGCGCCGCGTGCATCGGCGGAATCCTAGACACTGGCGCGCGTGTACGGACTCACGCGAGCGGAGACCGGAGTTCTGCGTCGCCTCTCGACACCCGAGAAGGTCCAGCGGTATCTCGACGATCTGACCTACAACGTCGAGCCAGACGGCGACACCGTGCGCTCTCCGCGCCGCGTGATCCGCGATCGCACAGCGCACTGCGCTGAGGGGGCCTTCCTCGCGGCGGCGGCGTTCCGGGTCAACGGACGTCTGCCGCTGCTCGTCGATCTCGAGGCCGACAACGACGACGACCACGTGCTCGCGGTCTATCGCGATCGTGGACTGTGGGGTTCCGTCGCGACATCGAAGTTCTCTGGACTGCGTTTTCGCGCGCCGGTGTACCGCACCGTCCGTGAGCTCGTGATGAGCTACTTCGAGGATTACTTCAACTGGGACGGGGACCGCAGCCTGCGCGCCTACTCTCGGCCGCTTTCGCTCGCGCGCTTCGACCGCATCAATTGGACGACCGCGGAGGAGGACCTCTGGCCGGTCGTGGAGTGGCTCACCGTTGCCCACCACACGCCGCTGGTGGGTCTGGCGGTCGCTAAAAGGCTCCCGCGCGTTGATCGCCGCTCGTTCCAATCCGGTGTTTTAGGGGCTCCGAAGCACTGAATCTGCTAGCGTTTCGAGCCGAGGACGCCCGCGGAGAGGGAGGGGGACATGCTGCGCACCGTCTCGGCAGTAGAACAACGCCCCTGGCTGCTGCTTGCCAGCGTCTTCTTCGCGACCCTCTTCTTCGGGTTCATGGTGCAGGCGGCGGGTAACGTCTACCTGAACTGGCGGGCCGACCCCATCGTCAGCGAGTTCCGCACCACGCTCACGTACACCTCAGCCGTCATTGGCGACGGCCTCCTGATACCGCTCGCGAACGTCTTCATGACCAGCCAGCTCGTCGCGTGGCGCCGCAGGCCGCGTGTGGCCGAGATCGTCGGTGCCGTTCTCGGAGCGGGCGTCCTAACGGTCATGGTCCATCTCTATCAGGCAGTGAACGCGCTGCTCAACTGGACCATGGTCAAGCCATTCGAATGGACGGCACTCGGTTACTACCACGCGTTCTACATGTGGACCGAGCTCACCTTCGTCTTCTTCTTCTGGGGTCAGGTCGCGCTCGTGGGCAAGGAGAACCCCCGCGCGATCCTCTCGCAGCGCATCGCGTTCGTGGTCCTCTGCGTCGCGCTGTTCCTCCGTCTGCTCTTCGCCGATTACGGCTACATCCGCTAACTCGTCGCGCGTCCTCGTCTGGTCCGCACTCGGCGTCGTCTACGTCGTTTGGGGATCGACGTATCTCGCGATCGCCATCGCGGTCCAGACGCTCCCGCCGCTCCTCTCGGCCGGGCTGCGCTTCCTTCTCGCGGGCGCGCTCCTGGGCGGGTGGCTCCTCGCGCGGCACGGCCGTGCCGCGCTGCGCATCGACCGCGCGCAGCTGGGCGGGGCGGCGCTGGTCGGGATGCTGCTCCTCGCCGGCGGCAATGGCCTCGTCGTGCTCGCGGAGCGCACCGTGCCGTCGGGCCTCACTGCGCTCGTCATCGCGTCGGTACCGCTGTGGATCGTCGTTTTCCGCCTCTTCGCCGGCGATCGGATCGCCGTCTCGCTCATGGTCGGCGTGTTGGTGGGCTTCGCCGGCGTCGCGATCCTCGTCGTTCCGCGTGGCGCGAGCGGCGAAGTCGATCCGATCGGCCTGCTGATGCTCGTCGGCGCGACGTTCTCGTGGGCGCTGGGCACGTTCGCATCTCCGCGTCTGCGCACGCCGCGCGACCCGCTTGCCTCGACGACCGTGCAGATGCTGGCCGGCGGCGCACTGCTGGTCGCGGTCGCCGTCGCGATCGGCGAGCCGGCGCGGGCAGATCCGTCGTCGTTCTCCACCGCCTCGCTCATCGCGATCGCGTACCTCGTCGTGTTCGGCTCGCTCGTCGCCTTCTCGGCGTACACGTGGCTGCTCCTGCACGCTCCGGTGTCTGTCGTCGCCACGTATGCGTACGTGAATCCGGTCGTGGCCGTCGTCCTCGGAGCGCTCGTGCTGAGCGAGGCGGTGACGCCGTCGATGCTCTTCGGGGCTGCGATCATCCTCGCCGCGGTCGCGTTCATCGTGTCTCGCGGCGCGCGCTCCCCTAGTAGATCTTCCCCGGATTCAAGATCCCCTTAGGGTCCAGCGCGGCCTTGACACGGCGCATGAGCTCGAGCGCGTCACCGTGCTCGGCGCGCATGTAGGGCTGCCGCACGGCGCCGGTGCCGTGCTCTCCCGTCACGGTGCCGCCGACCTCGATCGCCAGGCGATGAAGCCGGTCAGCGAGCTCGTCAGCGCGGCGCACCTCGTCCGCGTCCGAGGGGTCGATAAGGATCGCCGAGTGGACGTTGCCGTCACCGAAATGGCCGTAGAAGATGACCGCGATGTGCAGTTCGGCACTGATCTCACGCGCGCGGCGGATCGTGCGCGGGATCTCCGAGAGCGGCACGGCGAGGTCCTCGCCGGCGAAGATCCGGTGCTTGTCCGGATGCGCGAGCGCGGCCGCCGCGGCCAGGCCGCTGCGTGCCGCCCAGAGCCTCGCGATGTCGGCCTCGGCCTCGGCGAACTTCGTCACGGTCGCGCGGCGACGCACGATGCCGTCCACGAACCGCACCGAGGACGCGACGTGATCGGGCGTGCCCTCAACCTCGATGAACAGCACCGCCTCGCCGTCGGGCAGGCCGATGTCGGGCTTCCAGCGCTGGAGCGCATCGACCGCGCTGCGATCCAGGAACTCAGCGGTCGACGGCAGGACGCCGGCCGCGAAGAGATCGTCGAGCGACGCGACCGTGTCCTCTAGCGACGGGTAGCCGGCGAGCACGACGCCGCGCGCCGGCGGTCGCGGCTGCACGCGGAGTCGGAGGCGGGTGATGATGCCGAGCGTTCCCTCCGAGCCGACGAAGAGCTTCGTGAGGTCGATGCCGCTCGAGGACTTCAGCGCCTTCGAGCGCACGCCACCCGTGGTGATCACCGATCCGTCCGCGAGCACGACCTCCGCGCCGAGCACATACGCGGACGTCGTTCCCCAGCGCACCGCGTGCGGACCGCTCGCGTTGTTCGCCGCCATGCCTCCGAGCGTGCAGGCCCGGCCACTTCCGGGATCCGGAGGAAAGAAGAGGCCATGCGGCCGGAGCGCGTCTTGAAGGTCGGCGAACACGATCCCGGGCTCGACGGAGACCTGCAGGTTGGGTCGATCGATCTCCAGGATCTCCCGCATTCGCGCAAATGAGATGACGATCCCGCCTTTCGCCGCGACGGCGCCGCCGGTCTGGCCCGTGCCCGCGCCACGCGGGACCACCGGCGTGCCGGTCTCGTCGGCGAAGCGGACGACGCTTGCGACCTCAGACGTCGAGCGCGGCACGACGACGACGTCGGGCAGACGCTGCTGGCGGAGTGACCAGAACGAAGCGTCGTAGGCGTAGGGGAGCAGCGTCGCAGGGTCGTCGATGACGCGGTCGCCGGGGATGATCTCGCGGAGTCGATCCGCGAGCGTGGGCGCAGTCGTCGCCATCGCGACCGTATCCTAGGGTCTATCACTTCGCTCTCCACGCACGTCCGCTCTGAGGATCTCGCCACGTGTGTCTCGTGCGGGCTGTGCCTCAACGACTGCCCCACCTACCGCGTCCTCGGCGAGGAGGCGGACTCTCCACGTGGGCGCATCCAGCTCATCAGGGATCTCGTGTCGTCGCCCGCGGCTCCGAGCCCGACCCTGACGCGACACCTCGACGCGTGCCTCGTGTGCCGGGCATGCGAGACCGCTTGCCCGTCGGGCGTCCCATTCGGCCGGATCATGGAGGGCGCGCGCGAGGTGCTCGCCGAGCGCCGAACGGAGGGCCGCGTCGCACGCGCGATCCGACGGATCGGCCTCGATACGATCGCGCGCCACCGGCGGCTGGCCGTGGTCACAAGACTGACGGATCTCGTCGTACGCAGCGGCATCACGTCGCTGGCGCGGCGCGGGCCGCGTCGCGTCGCGTGGCTGATCGCGCTCGCGCCGCGCGTTGAGGGCGCGCCGTTCAGGCTGACGGAGCGCGCCGACGCGGATGTGTGCCTGTTCGCCGGGTGCGTGATGCGAGAGGCATTCGGCGAGACCGAGCGCGCCACGGTGCGGGTGCTCGAGCGCGACGGGCGCCGCGTCACATCCCCGGTGGAGCAGCTGTGCTGCGGCGCGCTGCACGCGCACGCCGGCGATGGCGAGCACGCGCGCGAGCTCGCCCGATCCAACATCGACGCCTTCGCCGGAAACGACCTGCCCGTGGTCGTGAACGCCGCCGGCTGCGGCGCCCACCTCAAGGCCTACGGCGACGTGCTCCGCGAGGATCCCGCCTGGGCGCAGCGCGGGCGCGAGTTCGGGGCGCGCGTTCGCGATGCGACGGAGGTCGCGCGACCACGCGCGGCCAAGGTCGCGCGGCCGCTGCGCGTCGTTTACCAAGACGCGTGCCACCTCGCGCATGGCCAGCGGATCCGTGCGCAGCCGCGCGCTCTCCTGCGTGCGATCGAAGGTGTGACAGTGGTCGACATCGCTGACGCAGAGCGCTGCTGCGGCAGTGCTGGGATCTACAACCTCACGCAGCCAGAGATCTCGGGGGAGCTGCAGCGCCAGAAGACGGCCGCGATCATCGCGGCGCGGCCGGATGTCGTCGTGAGCGCGAATCCGGGTTGCATCCTGCAGGTGGTCGCGGGCCTGAGGACCGCCGGCTCGAGCGTGCCGGTGGTCCACCTGATGCGTTTCTTGGACGATCCGGGTGCGTTCGCCTAGCACAAGCAGCCGAAAATGGGCCGAACGAGGGGCCGTACGGTCGGTCCGCGCGCGGGTCGTTTTCGTGCGAAAATAGACGTACCGATGAGTGTTTCTCGTTCGACCTACCGTCACCGCCTCAGCTCCGAAGACGTGCGCAAGGCCAGGATCCTGATCACCAAAGATGCTTGGAAGCTCTTCCCCAATCCTGGCGAGCGCGTCGCCCTCCGCATCGGCGCGCGGCGCTTCGACGCTGAGATCAAGTCCGAGAACTGCGTGTGCGTTCCGCCGGAGCACGAGCACTACCATCTGATCTGCCCTGCGCTCAAGGGACAGGCGGGCTTCAAGAGCGGCGCGCTCGTTGTCATCGCGAAGGATTCCGACGGCGGCTACCGCTTCGTGGAGGAGCGGGGCTAGCCTAGACTTCGCTCGTGGCCGGTCCGACCTACATCCTCATTCACGTCTTTGGGACCGTCCGTGATGAGCTGGACCGGGAAGACCGGGGCAAGCGCACCTATTCCGCGTGGCTGCGCGAGTACGTGTCGGAGCAGCCGCAGCGGCTGACCGAGATCGCGTGGGTCGTCGATCACTTGACCGAGAACGGCTGGCGGGTCATCGGGTCGCCCTATGACTGCGACGTCATGCTCGAGCGCGAGATCTCTCGCCAGACCGCGGAGGAAGACCTGCGGCGTGCCGAGGTCTGGGACCGGCTCGTGCGTATCGCGTCGCCAGACGACGACGGCCACGTGATCTGGCGCGAGCACCCGGAAGGAAAACCGGCCACCCCGCGGCGTCGACGGAGGATGCGCCGACCGCCGACGCGCGAGCAGGGAAGCTAGACACTGCCGCATCCGCTCGGTGACGAGCTCACGGAGCTACACGTCCATCTCGGCGGGTCCGTGGATCCCGCAGCGATGTGGGGGATCGCTGCGAAGCAAGGGATCCGTCTCCCGACGAAGGATTACTGGGAGTTCGTGGATCTCATCACCGTCGGAAAGAAAGAGCGCAAGTCGTTCGAAGACTTCCTCGCGCTCTATCGCTGGACCGAACTCATCCAATCAAGCCCACTCGCGGTGGAGGAGTCCGTGTACGAGGTCGTGGGCGGCGCTTATCGGAAGGCGAACATCACCACGCTCGAGCTCCGCTACAACCCGATGAAGCGCAACCGCGGCGGCGAGCAGGACCTCGATCACATCATCATGGCTTCGATACGCGGTCTCGACCGCGTGATGCTCGAGTACCCGGTGAAGGCCGGCCTCATCTTCTGCCTTGACCGTTCCTTCACGTACGCGCTGAACGAGATCCTCGTTGACAAGGCGATCGCGTACCGGCACCGCGGTGTGGTCGGCATCGATATCGCTGGACCGGCCCACGCCGAGTTCCAGTACCGGGACTACGCGTCGCTCTACAAGAAGGCGCGCCGCTTCGGCCTCGGCCTGACCGTGCACGCGGGTGAGGACGAGGACTGGCACTCGGTCGATGAGGCCCTTCAGCATCTCGAGCCCGAGCGCATCGGTCATGGCATCCACGCGGCGCAGAACGGAGCGCTCTGCAGGCGGCTCGCGGAGCGCGGCGTCCTGCTCGAGATCTGCCCCAGCTCCAACCTGCACACTCAGGTGGTCAAGGACGCCGAGGAGCTTGGCCGTTACATCGCGATCTTCAAGAAGCACAAGGTCCACTTCAGCTTCAACACCGACGGACCAGAGATACTCCAGACGACGCTGCGCGACGAGCTTCGCTTCGCGGTGAGGAGCGAGTGGGTGTCAAAGGACGAGCTCTCGCAGTGCGGCGAGTGGGCGCGGCAGGCCTCGTTCGTGCAGCGCGTTCCGGTCTCATGACACGCGAGCCGGCGGCGATCGTCCGCTTCCTCCTCTTCTGCGCCGCGTTCGCGCTCGGCCAGACGCTGACCGTGGGACTCGTCGACGTACCCTTCGCCGTGGTCATCCCGGCGGCCCTAGGCATCGGCGTCCTCGCACTGACTGAGGGTCTCGGACGCCCGCGCGCGACGGGCGGCGATCCCAAGTACTGGCGTGGTCGTCGCGTCGAGGACGAAGAGCGCCACGGCCGGTGGAACTAGCCGCGCTCGCGGCGGTCCTGCCGCACGCGCGTGCCTGACTTCGCGTTCGCGGCGCTCCGCGATGAAGACCTCGGCCTCGTCCGCACCTGGCTTCTGCGAGAGCACGTCCGGCGGTGGTTTCACGACACGCCGTCGGAGAGCTATCCGGACGGGACGATCGCGGACTACCGCTCCGTCATTCGCGGGGAGGATCCGACTGACGTGTTCCTCATCGGCCTCGACGGCCGTCGGATCGGCCTGATCCAGAGCTACCGGATCGACGACCACCCGGAATACGCGACGCAGGTCGCGCTTGGCCGGCCGGCGTTCGGGATCGATCTCTTCATCGGAGAGCCCGAGCTCATCGGGCGGGGTCACGGGCCTGCCGTCATCCGCGCTTTCCTGCGGGACGTCGCCTTTCCGCGCTACCGCGTGGATCTGTGCGTGATCGGCCCCACGCGGAGCAACACCGCCGCGATCCGCGCGTATGGGAAGGCGGGCTTTCACTTCCTCAAGACCTACCTCGAGCCTGCGTCGCGCGAGCCGGAGCATTACCTCATGGAGCTCACGCGCGACGAGTTGGATGCAGTGACGATGTAGTCAAATGGCGATGCACCGCAGCGCAGGTTCTGGGATGATGCGACGGACGCGGAGGTGACCGGTATGGGTCTGCTGGAGGGCAAGCGCGCGCTCATCGTGGGCGTTGGGAATCAGCGGAGCATCGCGTGGGGGATCGCGACCTGCTTCCAGCGTGAGGGCGCTCGCCTCGCGTTCACCTATCTCAACGACCGCTTCAAGGACAACGTCACGAAGCTCGTGGACACGCTACCAGGCCACGACGAAATGCCCGTGCTGCTCTGTGACGCTGCGAAGCCCGCCGATGTCGCCTCGCTCATCTCGGAGATCGACCGTCGTTGGGACGGCCTCGACATCCTCGTGCACTCGATCGCGTTCGCGCCGGTCGAGGACCTGAAGGGCCGCTTCCACGAGATCTCGCGCGACGGCGTGCTGACGGCCGTGGAGGTCAGCGCATACACCCTAGTGTCGCTTTCCCGCGCGGCGCTGCCGCTCTTCACGAAGGCCGGCGGTGGGAGCGTTATGACGCTCACGTACAACGCCGTCGAGCGCGTGGTGCCGAGCTACAACTCGATGGCGGTCGCGAAAGCGGCGCTCGAGACGTGCGTGCGGTACCTCGCGGTCGATCTGGGGCCGTCGAACATCCGCGTGAATGCGATCTCGGCTGGACCGCTCAAGACGCTGTCGGCGAGCGCGGTGAAGGGCATCTCGACCGCGCGCGACCTCATGGAGGTCAAGGCTCCACTGCGGCGCAACATGACGCAGGAAGAAGTCGGCAACGTCGCCGTCTTCCTCGCGAGCGAAATGTCGCGCTGCGTCACCGGCGACACGATCTACGCCGACAACGGCGTGAATATCGTCGGAGTGACCGACTAGAGCTGCGCGAGGCGCAGTCCGGGCATCACTCCCAGGTCGCGGAGGGTGCGCAGCGTCGCGATCTCTGCGCCGATCGTCGTCGGCTCTCCGTGGCCGGGGTACACCTTGGTGTCCGGGGGGAGTGTCGTCACAACGCGTGAGAGGCTGTCGGCCATCTGAGCGGGATCGCTGCCCGGTAGGTCGGTGCGCCCGATATTGCCTTTGAACAGCAGGTCGCCGGTGAACAGCACGCCGTCGCGTCGCAGGTAGAAGCAGGTCGATCCTTCGGTGTGGCCCGGCGTGTGGAGCGCGCTCAGCTCGACGTCGTCCAGATACGCGAGCTGGCCATCATCGAAGAGGTCGTCGGCTGACCAGGCGGGGACGTCGAGCTGGGTCGGTGGCCGTTTCGGCCCGAGCCGGTACTCGTCGAGGCGGTGGATCGCGAGCCGGGCTCGCGTCGCCTCCTTGACGGCGGCGTTGCCGAAGATGTGGTCAGGATGTCCATGCGTGTTGAGGATCTCGACCAGGCGCAGCCCCTGCTCGCGGACGGCGTCGATGACCTGCCGCTCGCCCATCGACGGGTCGATGACGATGGCTTCGTTCCGCGCGTCGATGACCAGATAGCAGCCGTTGTCGTATGGCGGCACGCGCCAAGGGATGATCCGGACCACGCGCAAACAGTATCGTTCGCCTCGTGCGTGATGCGCCCGTCGAGGCGACCGGTCCCGCGCTGGGAGTGACGCAGGGCCGCCCCGCGGTCCTTGGCAAGCGCTGGATGGTGAGCTCGAGCCACTACCTGGCGTCGCAGGCTGGCGCGCGGATGTTCGAGCGCGGTGGCAATGCGATCGACGCGGGCGTCGCCGCTGGCGTCGCGCTGAACGTCCTCGAGCGGCATCTCACGGACTTCGGCGGTGTCGCGCCGATCATCGTCTTCCGTCCGGGCATGAAGGCGCCGGAGACGATCGACGGGCTCGGCCGCTGGCCGGCGTCTCTCGATCTCGGCACCTACCGGTCGCGCTACGGCGACGAGATGCCGATCGGCATCCCCCGTTCGGTCACACCCGCGGCGGCCGACGCGTGGCTCACCGCGCTCGCACGCCACGGTCGGCTCACGCTCGCGGAGGTCCTCGCCCCGTCGATCGAGCTTGCCGAGGGATTCCCCGTGTACCCGCGACTCGCGCGCGCGATCGCGACGCTCGAGGAGCGGCTGCGCCAGTGGCCATCGAGCTCCGCGGTGTTCCTTCCGGACGGGCGCGCACCGCGGGCCGGCGAGCTGCTCGTGCAGCGTGACCTCGCGGCGCTGTTCCGCCGCCTCGTGGAGGTCGAGCGCGTCCACTCTCCACGCGGGCGCGTCGCCGCCATCACCGCGGCCCGCGACGCGTTCTACACCGGTGACATCGCGCGGGAGATCGCGGCGTTCATGACCAAGAGCGGCGGGGCCGTGAGTGCGCAAGATCTCGCGGAGTACCACGTCTCGATCGCAGCCCCGGTGCACACCACCTACCGTGGCATCGACGTTTACGCCTGCGGCCCGTGGTCGCAGGGACCGCTGGTGCCAATGACGCTCAATCTGCTCGAGGGTTACGAGGTCGCCACGATGGGTCCCGGCTCGCTGGAATTCCTCCACCGCTATACCGAGTCCTTCAAGCTGGCGGCAGCCGACCGCGAAGGCTTCTTCGGCGATCCCGATCAGGTGGACGTGCCGATGCGCGGGATGCTTGACAAGGCCTACGCCGAGGAGCGCCGACGACTGATCCGCAACGACCGTGCCTGGCCCGAGCTTCCGCCGCCCGGCGATCCGTGGAAGTACGAGGGCCGCGTCGGCCCACCCGGTTACGTCCCGCGAGCGGCGAGCGGCGTGGGCGCGCCCGACACCTCGTACTGCTGCGCGATGGACGCCGAGGGCAACGCGTTCTCTGCGACGCCCTCCGACCCCGGACTGGGCGCGCCGCTCGTCGAAGGGCTTGGGATCATCGTGAGCACGCGCGGCGCTCAGCTCTGGACGACGCCCGGCCATCCTTCCGCGATCGCGCCGCACAAGCGGCCGCGCCTCACCCCGAATCCCGCGCTCCTGATGAAGGACGGACGTGCGCTCATGCCCTTCGGCTGTCCGGGCGAGGACGCGCAGTGCCAGGCGATGGTGCAGACGGTATGTAACGTGGTCGACTTCGCGATGAACCTTCAGGCCGCGATCGAGGCACCGCGCGTGATCTCGCGCTCGTTCCCGTGGTCGTTCCATCCGCACGCCTATGAGCCCGGCGTCCTCACGGTGGAGGGCCGCATCGCTCCAGAGGTGCGCGACGGCCTCGCGGCTCTCGGCCACGTCATCCGGGATCTGCCCGACTTCTCCCCGGCGGCCGCCGGAATGTGCGCGATCCGCCGGCTCGAGCCGGGCACGCTGGAAGGCGGCGCGGACCCGCGGCGCGAGAGCTACGCCATCGGCTGGTGACGACGACGCCGCGCGTCACCGGGATCGGCGGCGTGTTCTAAGCGAGCTCTGGCAGCCGCAACCGGGTCGCTAGGCTGAGGCGATGAGCGAGCAGGAGCGTCGCTGGCGCGAGGAATTTCCCATCACGCGCGACCTCATCTACCTCAATAACTGCTCTCTTACTCCTCTGCCTCGCTCCGGGCGCGAGCGCATCGAGCGCTTCGCGCGCGAGTGGAGCGAGCTTGGCGGCCGCGCGTGGTACGACCACTGGATCGGCGAATACGAAGCGCTCCGCGACGGCATCGCCGAGGTGCTCGGCGCGGCGCGCGACGAAGTTGCGACCCTGCCGAACGTGTCGGCAGGACTGGTCGGCATCGCGAGCACCTTCGACTACGCGAAACGCCCCAAGGTGGTCGTCGCGGACCTCGACTTCCCGACGGACGGTCACGCCTTCCATGCGGTCGCCGATCGTGGCGCGCGGGTGGAGTTCGTGCGCAGTCCGGACCGCGTGCGCGTCCCGCTGGAGCTCTTCGAGCGTGCTGTGGACGAGCGAACCAGCGCGGTCTGCACCGGCCACGTGTATTTCACGACCGGCTGGATCCAGGATGTTCGCGCCCTGGCCGAGATATGCCACCGGAAAGGCGCGACGCTCATCGTCGACGCGTACCAGTCGATCGGGGCGTTCCCTTTCGATGTTCATGCCGCTGGGATCGACTACCTGGTCGGCGGAACGCTGAAGTGGCTCATGGGTGGACCCGGCATCGCGTTCCTGTACGCGCGGCGCGACATCGCGGAGCGCGCCCGACCGAGCGCGGTCGGCTGGTGGGGCGTGATGGATCCGTTCGCGTTCGATGTGGAGCATCTGGTCTACGGCGAAGGCGCTCGCCGCTTCGAGTACGGGACGCCCGCGGTCGCGGCGATCTACGCCGCGCGCGCAGGCCTCGCGCTTCTCGCCGAGGTCGGTGTCGCGACCGTGCGCGAGCGTCACATGCTGCTGTCGCAGCGCCTCGTCGACGGCGCGATCGCACAGGGCTGGAAGGTGCGCTGCCCGCGCGCTGCCGCGGAGCGCACCGCCATCGTCACGCTCGAGCATGCTGAACCGCAACGCGCCGTCGATGCGCTACGGGCGCAGGGCGTCATCTGCGACAGCCGGCCGGGCCTCATCCGTCTTTCGCCGCATTACTTCAACACCGTCGACGAGATGGATCGCGCGCTCGAGCTCCTCGCGCCGCTCCGCGCGATGGCCGCGACCGCCTGAACGCGCCGCGCGACGGCAAGCGGCTCGCCGCGTGGATCTTCGTGATCGCGGCGATCGCGGTGCTCAGCTACAGCGCACGGTTCGCAGGGGGCGACGACGCCGCCGAGCCCGACCTCCTCTTCCGCTGGTCCACTGCGATCTTCACCTTCGTGTTCGATGGCGTCGTGCTGCTCCTCGTCCTACTTATCGCTCGCGGCCTGACCCTCCGTGACGCGTTCGCGCTGCGCCGTCCGTCCTCATGGCCCACGTCGTGGCGCATCGCCGGCGCAGCGCTCGCCGCGACCTACGCGACGTCGTTCGTCGTGGAGATCGCTCTGGGTCACGGCCAGCGAGAGCAGGCGGTGCCCCAGTTCTGGGACCCAACGCGCGTCGACGCGTTCATCGCCAACGCGATCGCGATCGCCGTGTTCGTCCCGATCGTCGAGGAAGCGGTCTGCCGCGGCTTGGGGTTCCGTCTGCTGGAGGCTTACGGGCAGCGCGTCGCCATCGTCGGCACCGCGATCGCCTTCGCGCTCGCGCACGGCGCGGTCATCGACCTGCCGTGGGTGCTCGTGACGGGTCTGGGGCTCGGGTATCTGCGGAGCCGCTCCGGCAGCCTCTACCCGTGCGTAGCGCTCCACTCGATCGTCAACGGTGTCGCGGTCCTGGCGTCCGCCGCCTCCGCAGCGGGGGGCTAGCGGCTCGAGCGGAGCGCGGCGACGACCTCGACGAGGTCGCCGCCCGGATCGTTGAAGACTTCGCGCTGCGCGGCGACGCGCTCGCCCTCGAGGACGTGCGCGCGCAGTCGCGCGTATGGGAGCAAAGGATCCGCGAGATTGGCCGGATCGTGGTCGAGGCCGATCGATTCACGGATGCGTCGCCGGACCTCGGTCCAGCGGACGATCGCGTCGCGATCGGCCTCCGGCAGCGCCGCGTACGCCGCCGCGTCGTTCAGCGCGGCGCGGTAGGGAAGGAGCCGGCGGCGCTCGGTGCCGCGCGGATGCTCGGCTGCGAGCGCGAGCTCTCTCTCGTCGATGGTCATCGCCTGATGCTACGCAGTGTCGCGCGGGATGAAGCGGCTGCGTGCGGCGATCGCCGCACTCAGTACCAGGAACGCGGCGCCCATTGGTTGAACGGCGATGCTGATGAGCATCGGACCGACGTGCTCGGCCGGAACTGTCGACGCGGGGGTTCGCAGCACGCTCGGTAGCTGAAAGGTGAGCCACGGCAGGAGCCAGATGCCGGCGACGATCGCGGCGTTACGAATGCCTCGCGGCAGCTGCGCCGCGATCACCCCGGCGGCTACGGCGGCTGCCGCCATGACCGCCGCCAACGTCAGTCCGCTCGAAAGTGCGCTCCCGCCCTGCGCGACGGTCGCGCCCCATAACTGGCTCAGGAGGAACTGGGCGACCGCGTAGCCGCCAGCGATCCGTAGCAGCGAGTTGATCCCATTCCCGCGCGTCGTGATCACGCGCGTCAGCGCGACGCCGAGACCGATGCCAACGAGCTGCGGCCACAGCGATGCGAGGAACCCCAGGGCCGTGCATTGACCGGGACCCGGCAGCAGGGGGAACCCGACGCCGCCGGATCGCTCGCAGAACGTCATCACGCCTGGGATCGCAAGCGCGACGCCGAGCGCGACGTAGCCGGCGTAGAGGGCGAGGGCGATCGGGCCCCCGCCGCGGAGCGCGACAGCCGCCGCTGCGGCGCCGCCCGCGATGGTGACCAACGGAAAGAGCGCGAATGGCATCGGCGCCCTGAGCGCCTCTATGGCTTCACTCGTGAGTCCGACCAAGGCTTGCACGATGGAACCGATCAGAAAGCCGGCGCCGATCCCTGAGGTCGTTGCCCACAGGGCGGGTTCGCTCGCCATGATCGGGCGCCGCGCGCCGAAGCGGGCACGGGTCCGCGAGAAGACACGTCCCGCCTCGGGGAACTCGCGTGCGAACACCTCGCGCATACGCACGTATTGTGACCACATGAGCGAAGCGCAGATGGAGGACGCGACGGCCGAGCACGACGTGCTCGCCATCGCGAAGACGATCGCGGCGAATGAATTCCCGGTGGAGCGCGCGTCGGTGATCGGCGTCGATCGAGAGAGCGGTCGTCTGCTTCGCCTGTCGCCATTTCCGTGGAAAGGCAACGACACCGATCCGCCGCTCCAGCGCTGGTCGTGGATCCACGCGCGCACGACGAAGGACGAGCGCGACGTGCGGCCCGAGACGGTGAGCGTCGACGGAGAGGTGATCGCGACGGCCTATGTCGACGCGAAAGACGCGTGGCGGCTGCGGTGGCCGTTCGTGCGGCCGCATCTGCGTGGCTCGCTCGAGTCGCTGCAAGCGTTGGCGCGCGAACGCGCGGCCACGGCGGGATTCATACGACCGGAACCGGACGGCGACGTGCTCCACCTACCGCTGCGGCTGCGCTTCCGCTGTGCGAGCGACGAGTGCGTCGAGACGCACGAGCTGCCGGTGCTGGACTGGGAGCTCCACGAGATGGCGCGACTGAGCCGCGAACGGTACGGCCCGCAGTGGGCGACGCGCTTCCGCGAGACCTGGGGCACGGCGCTCTTCGCGAAGTACGACGTGCACCTGCTGCTGTCGTCGTACGCGCAGGCGCCGTCGCGCTTCTATGTCGCTGGCCTCTTCTATCCACCCCGAGAGAAAGAGGACGAGCACGTGCACCTTCATCATGAGGAGCATCGCGCGCACTTGAAGGCTGACCGGCCAGAGGGCTCGCGCTAGACCTTGCCCGCGAACTCCCTCGGGATGTCCTTGCGTTCGATCCCCGTCTCTCCGGCCTTGCCGCTGTAGCCATGAGGGAAGATCCGTAGCAGCAGGTACGTGCCGGTGGATGGATCCTCCGCGTGCTCGATCACCAGGGACGGTCCCCATGCGGAGTCGAATCGGTCGCCGACGTTGGGCTTTCGCTTTCCCTCATCGAATCCCTGCTTGTCCCACTGCAGCACCGCGTAGCTCCGTACGACGCGCTCTTCGTCGCCGCCCTCGTCGGGACGCCAGCGATGCGCACCCGGATGTTCGCGCTGACACACCGCGGGCGAGCCTGAGTGCATGACGACCCACTTGTGCACGTCGGCGTCCTTGCTCTGCGCGCCCGTGGGATAGGCCGCGCGATGCCGCTCCTCACCGAGCGTGCACAGGTAGTAGAAGAGCATCGGGCGCAGTATATGGACGTGATCCGCTCGAAGACGCTGAGCGTCATGGGCCTGCGCACGCGCGTTCTCGAAGAGGGCGGTGCTGGCCGTGGTGACCCGGTCGTGATGATCCACGGCGTCGGCGCCTGGGCCGAGAACTGGCGCGACGTGATGGGCCCGATCGCATCGACAGGAAGACGAGCGATCGCTTGCGATCTGCCGGGTTTCGGCGAGAGCGAATCTCCCGGCGACGTTGCGCACTTCGGTCCGCGGGACGCGTTCTATCCGCAGTTCGTCATCGGGCTGCTCGACGAGCTCGGTCTGGATTCCGCGCATCTCGTCGGCAGCTCGATGGGCGGTGCCGTCGTGTACACGGCGGCGGTGACCCAACCGGCGCGGATCCGCTCTCTCGCGCTGGTCGCAGGGGGCGGCGTGGGCACCGAGGTGGCGCTGTTCCTCCGCCTCTGCACGCTTCCCGGGATGCCGATGCTCGCCCGGGTCTTCGGAAGACCGGCTCAAGCACGCGACGTGCTGCGCACCTGTTTCTATGACTCGCGGCGCATACCCCAGACGTTATTGGATGAGGCTGAGCGCTACGGTTACCCGTCGTTCGGTGAGTTCGTGAGGGCCCTCCGCTCGGGAGTCAGCGTCGGCGGGGTAAAGACGTCGGTACGCGACTACTGGGTCGCGCAGGGGCCGCGCTACCAGAACCCGGTGCTGGTGGTCTGGGGGAAACAGGACGCGGTCTTGCCCGTGACGGGAGCCGCGGCTGCGCGTGAGGTCATGCCGCAGGCACAACTCCAGCTCATCGACGACTGCGGCCATCTGCCGATGATCGAGCGCACCGATGAGTTCCTCGCGGCGCTTCTGCCGTTCCTCGACCGCTCCGAAGCCGCCGCCGCAGCGTGAGGCAAACTGGCACCATTAAGGACGGCGTGAAGACCCGCTCGCGGCCCTCGATCACGACGCCGCGCGCGAAGATCGTTCTCGGCGCCGACGAGATCCTCGCCGATTACCGGCTCGCCGTGCGCAGCCGCGCCGCGAGCGAGCTCGGCCGGCGCGAGGTGCTCGCCGGGCGCGCTCCCTTTGGCATCTTCGGGGACGGGAAAGAGGTCGCCCAGCTCGCGATGGCGCATGTCATGCGTCCTGGAGATTGGCGCAGCGGCTACTACCGCGATCAAACGGTGATGCTCGCGGTAGGGACCACGACGCTCGCGCAGTACTTCGCGCAGCTCTACGCCGACGCCGACGTGTCGCGCGATCCGTTCTCAGGCGGTCGCCAGATGTCGAATCACTACGCGACCCGCATCGTCGACGAGCACGGACGTTGGCGCGATCTCCTCGGCGCGGTGCAGGTCGCTTCGGACTTCTCTCCGGTCGCCGCGCACATGCCCCGGTCGGTGGGGCTCGCATGGGCCTCAAAGCTGTACCGGCAGTCAGCGGTGCTCCGTGATGCCGCGAAGGGCTTCTCGCGCAATGGCGACGAGGTGTGCTTCAGCACGATCGGCAACGCGGCGGCTGCGGAGGGCCTGTTCTGGGAGTCCGTCAACGCCGCCGGCGTGCTGCAGGTGCCGCTCCTCATCAGCGTCTGGGACGACGGTTACGGCATCTCGGTCCCCAACGAGCTTCAGATGACGAAGAGCTCGGTATCCGCCGCGCTCGCGGGCATGCGACGTGACGGCGATCCGGGTTACGAGATCGAGATCGTCAGAGGCTGGGATTACGTCGCTCTCTGCGACACGTACGCCGTCGTCGCCGAGCGCGTTCGGCGTGAGCACGTTCCCGCGATCATCCACGTCATCGAGATGACGCAGCCGCAGGGACACTCCACCAGCGGCAGCCACGAGCGGTACAAGCCGAAGGAGCGCCTCACCTTCGAGGTCGAGGCCGATCCGATCCGCCGCATGCGCGAGTGGATGATCCGCGAGGACATCGCCGATGCCGCGACGCTCGACGAATTCGAGAAGCACGACCGCTCCGACGTCGAACAGATCCGCGAGCGCGCGTACGAGACGTTCCAGGAGCCGGTCCGCCGTCGCCGCGACGAGGCGCTGACCCTCATTGGCGCGGCAGCCGGTGAGGCAGGTGTCTTGCTTGACGCGACGGCGGGCGAGCTCCGTGAGGCGGGGGAGCCCCTCAGTCATCGCTCCGTCTACACCGCTGCGTTCCGCGGTCTCGCCGCTGTGCGCGGACGCGAGGGCCCGGCCCGCAGCGAGCTCGCGCGGTTCGTGCGCACGTATCGCGAAGAGAACGAGGAGCGCTACAACTCGCAGCTCCTCAGCGCATCCGACCTGTCGCCGCTGCGCGTCCGCCCGGTGGCAGCGGAGTATCCCGCAAAGCCCGATGTCATCGATGGCCGGCTGGTCCTCCTCCGCTGCTTCGACGCGAACCTCACGCGCGACGCGCGCATCATCGTTCTCGGCGAGGACGTGGGGCGCCTGGGCGACGTGAACCTCGTCTACGAGGGCCTCCAGGAGAAGCACGGCGTCCTGCGCATCAGCGACACCGGCATCCGCGAGGCGACGATCCTGGGGCAGGGGATGGGCGCCGCGATGCGCGGCCTGCGGCCGATCGTGGATATCCAGTACGTGGACTACATGCTCTTCGCGCTCGAGCAGGCCTCCGACGACCTGGCGACGCTGCGACATCGCACCGCGGGCGGCCAGATGGCGCCGGTGATCATCCGCACCAAGGGTCATCGCCTGCAGGGGATCTGGCACACCGGATCGCCGATGCAGATGCTCCTCGGCACCCTCCGCGGCTTGCACGTGTGCGTGCCGCGTGACATGACGCAGGCCGCTGGCTTCTACAACACGCTGCTCCGCGGCGACGACCCGGCCGTCGTCATCGAGGTGCTCTCGGGCTACCGACTCAAGGAGCGTGCTCCGACCAACGTCGGCGACTTCACGCTTCCCCTCGGCGTTCCGGAGCGGATCCGCGAGGGGGGCGATGTCACGCTGGTGACCTACGGCGCGCTGTGCCGGATCGCGCTCGAGGCGGCGCAGGACCTCGCGGCTGCCGACATCGACGTCGAGATCATCGACGTCCGCACGCTGCTGCCGTTCGATGTCGGTCACACCATCGTCGGATCGGTGAAGAAGACCGGCGCGCTTCTCGTCGTCGACGAGGATCTGCCCGGCGGCGCATCGGCCTACATCCTCCAGCACATCATCGAGACGCAAGGGGGCATCGACCATCTCGACGTCGGGCCACGCACGCTCACCGCGCGAGCCAACCGCTCGCCGGTCGGCGTCGACGGCGACTACTTCTCCAAGCCGAGCCGCGAAGACATCTTCGCGGCGGCCTACGCCGTCCAGCGCGAGCGGCATCCGGGTCGCTTCCCGTCGCTGGACCTAGAGTTGGAGTCATGACCGAGAAGAGCAACGTCCAGGCGGTCCACGACACGCTGCAATCCGAATTCCGCCGCGACGAGCGCTACATCCTCATGGGCGAGGACGTCGGCGTCCGCGGCGGCGTGTTCCGGGTCTCGGACGGCTTCATCGAGGAATTCGGCAAGCACCGCATCATCGATACGCCGGTCGCGGAGTCATCGATCGTGGGCATCGCGATCGGCGCGGCGATCGGCGGCCTGCTGCCCGTGGCAGAGATGCAGTTCGCGGACTTCAGCGCGCCAGCGTTCGAGCAGATCGTCGACGAGGCTGCGCGCATCCGATACCGCTCGAACGGCGCCTACGGCGTCCCGATGGTCATCCGGATGCCGTGGGGTGGCGGCGTTCACGGCGCGCTCTATCACTCACAGTCGGTCGAGGCTTTCTACGCGCACGTGCCGGGGCTCAAAGTGGTCGTGCCGAGCACGCCGCGCGATATCACCGGCATGCTCCGCGCCGCACTGCGCGACCCCGACCCCGTGATCTTCCTCGAGCACAAAGCCACGTACCGCGCTGTCCGTGGCGACGCCCCCGACGATCCCGAGTTCACGATCCCGCTCGGGCCCGCGGACGTGAAGCGCGAGGGCACCGACATCACCGTCTTCGCGTACGGGTTGATGCTCCACCACAGCCTGAGGGCGGCCGAGGCGCTCGCGACCGAGGGCATCTCGGTGGACGGCGTCGACGTGCGCAGCCTGCGCCCCTTGGACGCGGCGACGATCCTGCGGGAAGCGCGGAAGACCGGTAAGTGTCTGATCGTGTATGAGGACAACCGGCTGTTCGGCGCGGGGGCGGAGATCGCCGCGCTCATCGCCGAAGAGGCGTTCGACGCCCTCGACGCGCCCGTGATGCGCCTAGGGGGTCCCGAGGTCCCGGCGATGCCGTACAACAAACCGCAAGAGGACTGGTTCATGCCGAATCCTGAGAAGATCGCGATCAAGATGCGCGAGCTGGCGGCGTACTGATGATCCCTGTTTACAACCCCGGCCTCGTCCTGGAGGTGTTCCGTGTCCGTCTTTGAGTTGAAGATGCCGAAGCTTGGTGAGTCCGTCACCGAAGGCACGATCGGGAAGTGGCTGAAGCAGCCCGGCGAGAAAGTGAACAAGTACGACCTGCTGGTCGAGGTGCAGACGGACAAAGTGAACACCGAGATCCCGTCGCCCGTCACCGGCACGCTCAAGGAAGTCAGGGTGGAAGAGGGGCAAACCGTCCCGATCGGGACGCTCCTCGCGACGTTCGACACAGCGGACGGCGAGGCTGCCGCTGCGTCGCCGGCATCGGCGGCTCCTCAGGCGGCGCCTCGGGCATCGACTCCTCCGGCAAACTCGCCGGCTCCGGCAGCCGCAGCGCCGCAGCCCCAATCGCCGCCGGCTCAATCGCCATCGGAGCCAACGCCCTCGGCGCCTTCTCCGGCCGCGCCGCGTTCGCAGCGCTCCTCGGTATCGTCCTCGCCGTCCGCCGCGCCCACGTCACAGTCCGCCGCGCCGTCCGCCACCGCGCAGCGTCCCGATCTGTCTGACGTGAGAGCGACGCCGGCGGTGCGGAAGCTGGCGGCGGAACATGGCATCGACATCTCGCAGATCGAGGGCACCGGCCTTGGCGCGCGCGTCTCGAAGCAGGACGTTGAGGCTTTCATCGCTCGTCTCGACGAAGCCTCGAAGGCGCAGGCTTTCGCTCCGCAGCCCGCGCCGGCCGGTCGGTCCGCCGCCGCGTCGCAGGTCGTGTCGGGTGGACCCGCGCCGATCGCCGCCCGACCCGCGCCGCCGATGTCGCTCGCCGGCGACGAGCTCGTCCCGCTCTCACAGATGCGCCGGGCCATCGCGAACAACATGGTCCAGGCCTGGAGCGCGCCGCACGCGCACGCGGTCATGGAGATCGACATGACGGCGCTCATGAAGTACCGCGACAAGGTGCGCGGCGACTTCCAGGCCCGCGAGGGCTTTGACCTGTCGCCGGCAGCGTTCATCTGCAAGGCGGCCGTCGAGGCGCTCCGGACGGTGCCGCTCGTCAACTCGAGCTTCACCGATCAGGGCGTCATCGCGCACCGGGAGATCAACCTCGGCTACGCCGTAGCGCTCGGCGATGAGGGTCTCGTCGTGCCCGTGATCCGCGATGCCGACGGAAAGAGCCTTGCCGGCCTCATGCGCTCGATCCGTGACGTGGTCGACCGCGCGAAGGCGCGCCGACTCACGTTCGACGACTTCTACGGTGGGACATTCACGGTGAACAACACCGGTCCGCTCGGGACGATCATCTCGAGCCCCATCGTCCCGCCTGGTCAGGCGGCCATCATCTCGTCGGAGACGATCGTGAAGCGGCTCATCGTGACCGACGACGACGCCATCGCGATCCGTCTGCGGATGAACCTCGTGATCGGGTTCGATCACCGGGTGATCGACGGCGCTACCGCTGCGAAGTTCCTGCAGACCATGCGGAACTGGCTGCAGGATGTCGGTCCCACGGTGCCCGTGTACTAGTGGCAGAGCTCGCGCCGATCGTCTTCGAGATCCCCGGGGAGGTCGAGCGCCCGCGTTCGCGCGGGCGCGGCACGTCGAACGCGACGGTGCCCGTCGATCACGCGCGTCCCGATTGGCTGAAGGTGCGCCTGCCGACGGGGCCGACGTACGAGAACCTGCGCCGTCTCATGCGCAGCAAAGAGCTCCACACCGTCTGCGAGGAAGCGCACTGCCCGAACATGGCCGAGTGCTGGGGGGCAGGCACCGCGACGTTCATGATCCTCGGCGATACCTGCACGCGGTCGTGCGGCTTCTGCGCGGTGAAGACCGGGCGACCCGGCGTCGTGGACGCCGATGAGCCGCGCCGCGTCGGTGAGGCCGTGGGGCAGATGGCTCTCGGGCACGCGGTCGTGACGAGCGTGAACCGCGACGAGCTGCCGGACGGCGGCGCCGAGATCTTCGCGGAGACGATCCGCGAGATCAGGCGTCGGTCACCGGGCACGACGGTCGAGGTGCTGATCCCAGACTTCGTCGGGCGTCCGGAGTCGCTCGACGCGGTCCTGGCGGCGCGGCCCGAGATCCTCAATCACAACGTCGAAACGGTCCCGCGACTGTACCCGCGCGTCCGTCCGCAGGCGCGCTACGAGCGTTCACTCGAGGTGCTTCGGCGCACGAAAGAACGAGCGCCTGACCTGGTCTGCAAGAGCGGGATCATGGTCGGCCTCGGCGAGACGCGCGACGAGGTCATCGCGACGATGCGCGACATCGCATCGCAGGGCACGGATATCCTCACCGTCGGGCAGTACCTGCGGCCATCGGCGGTGCATCTGCCGATCGAGCGCTACTGGACACCATCCGAGTTCGACGAACTGCATGACGTGGGCATGACGATGGGTTTTCGCCATGTCGAGTCCGGTCCGCTCGTGCGCTCCTCGTATCACGCGGAGCGCCATGTCCAGCGCTAGTCCGCTGTGCGCAAGCTGGCTCGGGCGCGTGGACTACCTGGCTGGATGGCGTCTTCAGGAAGCGGTCGCTTCGCGCGTGCGAGCAGGCGGCGACGAGCGCGTCCTGCTTCTGGAGCACGATCCCGTGTACACGATCGGTCGGCGCGGGACGATCGACCATCTGCTCGCGGGACCTGGCGAGCTGCGACGTGCCGGCGCGTCGGTCTACCGCGTCGATCGCGGTGGCGACATCACGTACCACGGACCCGGTCAGCTCGTGGGCTATCCGGTGATCCGGCTTGGCGACGCGCCGGACCTCGTTCACTACGTGCGCGCGATCGAAAGCGCGCTCGTCGACGTGCTCGAGTCATACGACGTCGTGGCGAGGGCCGAGCGCGGCAAGACTGGCGTGTGGGTCGACCTGCCGCAGTCCGGCCGGCCCGCGAAGATCGCGGCGATCGGCGTGCGCGTTTCGCGCGGCGTGACGACGCACGGCTTTGCGCTCAACGTGTCGACCGACCTCGCGGCGTTCGAAGCCATGATCCCGTGCGGATTCGCGCACGAGATCGCCTCCTTGGAGCGGCTCGGCGTCACAAGCGACCTGCGAGACGTCGCCGGGCGCGCCGCAGCCGCTCTGGCGGATCGCGTCGGTCGGCGGCTCGAATGGTCCGACATCGACCCCGCGCAGGAAGACGAGATCGCCGCGGACGCGCCGGTCCGGTCGGCCTTGGACCTGACTCTCGACGCGGTGGCGGTCTAGGCCCGGCCTAGGTCGCCTTGCCCTTGCGGGCGAGTCCGCGGATGAAGGTCTCGACCGGGATCGCGGTCAGCGTCTCGATCTGGACCGTTCCGCGTGCGCCCAGCGCGACGGATAGGCGCGCGATCGTTTCGTTGTCCTTCGCCTCGACGATATTCACGAAGTCGTAGCGGCCGAGGGTCGCGTACTGGGCGACCACGCGGGCCCCCAGTGCCTCGACGTCCTTGTTGACCTCCTTGATACGACGCGGGTTGGACTGAAGCGTCTTGACCCCGGCTGCGGTCACCTTCGTGAGAAGCACGTACGTCGCCATTGCGTCCCTCCTGGGCGATACTCGGCGAGAGCATATGCCGACATACACACGCGCCCAGGCGGAGGCGCTTCTGCCGAAGGTGCGGCCTCTCCTCGAGGAGCTGCAGCGCCGGGTGATCTCCTACCGGAGGCGTCCCTCGGACCCGGTCGCCCAGGAGGTGAACGCGCTCCTCAAGGACATCGCAGAGCTCGGGGTCGAGGTGAAGGATCCCGACCGCGGGCTCATCGACTTTCGCACGAAGTTCCGTGGCCGCGAGGCATATCTCTGCTGGCAGCTCGGCGAGGGGAGCCACATCAGCTACTGGCATGACCTCGAATCCGGATTTGGCGGACGGAAGCTCATCGAAGACTGAACGCGGTACCCCGAAACAGCGGCGCGCGTCGCATGGACGTGTGACGCGCGAGGGACAGACGCGAGCACCTCCGATGTGGTCTTTACTCGTGCATGGATCGGCACGAGCTGGCGTGGGCAGCAGGGTTCTTCGATGGCGAAGGGTGGGTAAATCGGTCCGGGCGCGGCGTCCAGTCGCGGATCAACCAGGCCGGCCCCGATTGCCTGCCTGAAGTGCTGCTCAGGTTCCATCGGATCGTCGGGGTCGGACGCCTCAAGGGCCCGCAGATCAAGGAGGGCAAACAAGATCTCTACTGGTGGGAGGCGACGTCGCGTCCTGACATTGCGCGGGTCGCTGATCTGATCGGGCCATGGCTGTGTCCCCCGAAGCACGTTGAGTTCGAGAGGACCCTCCGGCGTTCTTTAGCGCCCGCGATCTGGCCCGCCTCGGCGAGTGAAGAGCTTGCCTGGGCTGGCGGCTTCTTCGACGGTGAAGGCAGCACGTATCTCGAGAAGCACCGAACGCACAAGGGCTATCTCGTACCGCGCCTCCATGTTTCTCAATCGTCTGAAGCCGGTATCGCTCCGGCGCTCGTCCGATTGAAGGCCGCGCTTGGCGACCTCGGAACGATCTCAGGAGAGCACCCGGGCAAGGGCAACCACAGGCCTTACCGACGTTGGCGGGCGTTTACGCCTGCGGCCGTATCACTCGGTCTTCACAGGCTGTGGCCGTTCCTCGGCGACCTGAAACGAGCGCAAGCACGGGTTGTCATGCAAGTGATCCACTCGCAGCCCGACTTAACAAGAGGCAATCCGGCCTTCGGTGTCGCCGGCGCGCGCTACTGCCTACGTGGGCACGACAAGTGGAACGCCCGCGTGCAGCCGTTCAAGGGGCGTGGTAAGAATCATGAAGACCCCAACCTTCATCTAAGGCAGTGCCTGGAATGTGTGAGGATCGACGCGCGTACGCGCATAGCGCGTAGAGGAAACAGAAATCGGCGGCATACGCGCCGCCGATCTCGTGTCACCTAGCAAGTCACTACTTGTTGAAGTAGTTCTTGTTCATCTCGATGTAGTTTTTCCACTTGTCGGGGACCGCGTCCTCCGGGAAGATCGCACTGACCGGACACACCGATTCGCATGCGCCGCAGTCGATGCACTCGTCGGGATGGATGAAGTACATGTTGTCGGCGTCGGTGGTGTAAATGCAGTCAACAGGGCAGACGTCGACACAGCTCGCGTCTTTCAGATCGATGCACGGCTCAGTGATCACATACGCCATTTCGAGTCAGTTCCTCCACAGACGCTCGCTTGGGCAAAGCGAAATGTATCATCGCGAGCGCCTATGAGCGAAATCGCCGAGTTCCCCCTGCCCGCTGACGTGACCGACGAAGAGCGCGCCACCGCGAGGCGCGAGATCGGCAAATACACCAGGATCGTAGACGAGAGCGTCAAGGCGATCCGTTTCGACGGCGAGCTCATCGGCCAGACCGGCCCGGTCTGGCACTTCCAGTACACGCGCATGTACAAGCTGCCCAAGGGCTATCTCGCCGCGGCGCACGACCTTCATGAAGGCATCAAGGTCGCGTACGCGGACCGACCGGAGGCGCTCCCTCGTGCGTTCGAGAACCCGCTCGTACGCGAGTTCCTCGAAGACGAGCTCCGCTTCCGCAAGATCGCCGGCGCCGAGCACGCCCGGGCCGAGTAGCCGCGACCGCAAGGCGGCGCGGCCACCCAAGCGGGTTCCCGGCGGTGAGATCGACGAGCCCGCGCGCGCTCGATGCGATGAGCCTGCGCCGCCCGAGTTGATCCACGGCATCGAGCAGTTCAACGCCGCGGAGTTCTTCGAGCAGCACGAAACGCTCGAGCTCCTGTGGCGGGATTCACGGACGCCGGTGCGTGGCCTGTACCACGGCATTCTTCAGGTAGGCGTCGGATTCCATCACTGGGGCAACGGGAACTTCCACGGCGCATCGACCCTGTTAGAGGAGGGGACCCGTCGGCTTCGCCCTTTCGCGCCGCGATGTCAAGGCGTCGATGTGGACGCCCTCATCGCCGACGCGGTCGCCGCACGCGAGCGGCTCCTCGCAGTGGGTGCTGAGGGCATGCGCGGCGTCGACGTCGCCGCCGTCGCTCCGCGGATACGCTTCACCGCGTAATGCCCTCCACCGGCAGCGCATGAGCGACCACGACGAGGCCCGCAAGTGGGCCCAACGACTCGGGCGACTCGGCGCGTGGACGTTCGACATCGAGCGGCTCTCAGCCAACGCTGAGCGTGAGTACGTGCGCGAGCTGGAGGTCCTGGGGATCACCGCGCTGTGGGTCCCGGAGTCGCTTGGGAGCAAAGAGATCTTCGCGCACGCGGGGCTGCTGCTCGCGGCCAGCGAGCGGCTCATCATCGCTACCGGTATCGCGAACATGTGGGCGCGCGACGCGACGGCGATGGCGAACGGGAATCGCGCGCTGAGCGAGGCGTATCCGGGCCGCTTCCTGCTCGGCATCGGCGTGAGTCACGCGCCGGTCGTAAAGATGCGTGGCGCGTCATACGCCAAGCCGATCGAGAGCATGACGCGCTATCTCGACGCGATGGACAGGGCTCCGTTCACAGGCGCTGCGCCTCCCGAGCCACCCGGTCGCGTCCTCGCGGCGCTTGGGCCACGCATGCTCCGTCTCGCCGCCGAGCGTGCGATCGGCGCGCACCCGTACTTCGTTCCGGTGGAGCACACCACGCGCGCCCGCAAGGAGCTCGGAGTCGGCCCCCTCCTCGCCGTCGAGCAGGCCGCCGTGCTCTCGCAGGACCCGATCGTCGCGCGCGCAACGGCGCGAAAGCACATGAAGCGCTACCTCGCACTCGATAACTACGCGAACAACCTGAGGCGCATCGGCTGGAGTGACACCGATCTCGCGGGCGAGGGGAGCGACGCCCTGGTGGACGCCATCGTCACCTGGGGCGACGCCACGCAGATACGCGCACGCGTCGAAACGCATCTCGCGAACGGCGCCGATCACGTGTGCGTGCAGGTGCTACGCGCCGATCTCACGGCGCACCCGCTGGCGGACTGGCGAGCGCTCGCGCCTGCACTGCGCTGAGCCAGGGCCGCTGGGTCCTCGCCTAACGGTCTCCGTCAGCCCCGGATGGCAGCGGGAGATCCGTCGGACGGAACTCGGGCTGGTCCCAGCCGAGCCCTGAATACGGCGGCAGATTCACCGCCTCGACACCGCGAAGCTCGGGGATGTCTGTCCGGAGGGCCCGCTCGACACCGCCCTTGAGCTGGAGCGACGCGACGAGCCGGCTCGGCCCCGGCCGGGTGAGCGACACGCGGATCTTCGCGATGCCGTCCTCGATCTCGACGAGATCGACGGATCCGCCGCTCCGTTCGAGATAGGGACGCATCGCGTCGATCTTCTCCGCGACGCGCTGTTCGAGGTCGGCCATCCGAGCGAGCATACGGGGTCCATCGATGGCAGCATTGGCGCTCGATGTGTCATCCAGTCGGCTCTCGTCCGCCTGAGGTACCCGCCGATCTCCTCTCGATCTCGGGGGGCGCCGGAACCGAGGACGTCATCCTCACGAGCGAGGACGCGACGCGGTTCCGCGCGCGTCTGGCGAAGGCGAGCGAGGGCGGTCGCGGCGTGGTGATCGCGCCCGACGTGCGCGGACTGCACGCGTTCTACGAAGAGCTGGCCGAGCGCTTCGCCACCGCGGGCGTGCACGCCATCGCCATCGACTATTTCGGGCGCACCGCCGGGACCTCGCGCCGTGGCGACGATTTTGAGTTCCGAGAGCACGTGGCCAAGACGAAGACGGCCACGATCCAAGCGGACATCGCGAGCGCCATGGGCCATCTTCGCGGCGCGACGGACGCCGAGCGCATCTTCGTCCTCGGTTTCTGCATGGGCGGGCGGCAGGCGTTCTTCGCTTCGGCCGAGCACGCGGAGCTCGCGGGCGCGATCGGTCTTTACGGGCGTCTCTCCACCCGCGACGGCGAGGAAGGGATGGCACCGAAGGACCGTGCGCGGCGGATGCGTGCTCCGGTGCTCGGCCTGTTCGGCGGCGCCGACCCGGGCATCCCCGCCAGCGACGTCGAGGAATTCGGCCGCGCGCTGACGGACGCGCGGGTCCAGCATCATTTCGAGACGTACCCGGGCGCCCCGCACTCTTTCTTCGACCGCACCTTCGCTGAACACCTCGAGGCGTCCGAGGACGCCTGGCGGCGGGCCCTCGGCTTCATCCGCACCGGCGACCCGTCATCGCGAGCGTGACGCGCGATACGGAACCGAGCCTCTCCGACTCGCTAAGGTAGGGACGTGCGTGGTCTCTGGTATCTGACGCTCGGCTGTATCGCGTTCGCCGCGATCACGTTCTTCGAGCAGTTGCCGATCGTCGGCTGGCTCGGCGGCATCGTATCGGTCGCGGCCTGGATCGTGATCGCGCGTGCTCTCGTCGACGAGAGCGGCTTCGGGTTCGACACGCCGTTCACGATCGGCTGGGCGGCCACCATCGGCGGCGTCACCGGGTTCGTCGGCGCGTTCACCTCGTGGCTCGCGCAGACCGGCAACCTCGTTGGATTCACGACGGCGCCGGGAGATCGGTTCGGCGCGGCGTTCGGCTTCGTCGGAGCGAGCATCGGCATCGTGCTGTGGCCGCTCTGCGGAGCCGGCGTGTGCGTGATCGCGGCGCTCGTTTCGGTCCGCCGGCGGAGGACCGCCTAGCGCGTCAGGCGACCCGCCTGCGCTTGTGTGACACGTAGTCGACGAGCACGTACTCGCCGAGACGCTCAGGCTCCACGTAGAACGCGCGCCCGTTATTGATCTTCGACATCTGATTGACGAAGTCCACGAGGTAGTGGCCGCGCGCGAGCATGAACGTGTTGATCGTGATGCCCTCCCGCGTGCAGCGCAGCACCTCGCGCAGTGTCATCTCACGCGTGCGCGGCGTCGGCGGGTAGGCGAACCTCGGCTGGGAGTCTCCCGGCTCGAAGTGCGCCGTCGGCTCGCCGTCGGTGATGAGGATGATCTGCTTGTTCTTCCCGCGTGAGCGCGCGAGCAGCGTGCGCGCCGTTTCGAACGCGTGCTGCATGTTCGTGCCGTAGATGTACTCGTTCCAGGTGAGCCGCGGCAGGTCCTGTGGCTTGAGCTGGCTCGCGAGGGCGGAGAAGCCGACGATGTAGAGGTCGTCCTTCGGGAAGGTCGAGCGGATCAGCGAGTCGAGCGCAAGGGTCACCTTCTTCGCCGCGAGGAAGCACCCGCGGAACAGCATCGAGCGCGAAACGTCAACGAGGATCGCGGTGGCTGACTGGGTCATGAGCTCGGTGCGGTAGACCGAGAAGTCCTCCGCTTTGAGCTTCACCGGCACGTGGGCGCCGTCGCGATAGACGGCGTTCTTCACCGTGTCCGGGAGGTCCAGAAGGAACGGATCGCCGAACTCGTAGGTCTTGAGCTCGTCGGTCGGGTCACCGCCGCGGCCGCGGGTGCGCGCGCGATGGCTCCCGAAGGCGTCGCGCTTGAGCGTGGAGAAGATGTCCTCCAGCGAACGCTGGCCGATCTTGCGGATGCCGCGCGGCGTGAGCTCGTAGCGCTCGCCGTCCTTGCGGATCAGGCCCGCCTCCTCGAGCAGCTCGGTCATCTTCCGCAGCTGATCGAGCGATTGGCGCGCACCCGGACCCGCGAGCCTCTCGAGCTCGTCGGCATTCAGCGCTTCGAGATCCTCGGCGGCGCGCGCGGACCGCACCGTGTCCTCCATGTCCGACAGCTGATTCATCTCGTCCATCAGGCCGAGCGCTTCCGCCAGGGTCATCGGGTCGTCGCCGGAGACGCCGTGGTCGTAGCTGTCCATCGGCATGAGCTGCGAAAGCGTCTCGGCCAGATCGTTCATCGCCGACTGCAGGCCGGGGTCGTTGAAGGCGGCCCCGAGCATTCCCTCGAGCTGGTCGCGCATCTCCGGCGACATGCTCTGCCAGAGCGAGCGCATCGCGGCCATCCCCTGCGCCAGCTGTCGGAGGAGGTCGTCCCAGTTCTTGGCGCCGCCCGCGAGCTCCGGGTATTGCCGCTGGAAGGCCTCGAAGTCCGGCTCGCCGCCTTCCATGCGCTCCTTCAGCGCGCGATTGAGGTCGCGGATCATCTGACGGGTCCGCTCGAGCTGCTCGGGCGTGAGGTTGCGCAGCGAGTCCTTCATGTTCTTGAAGTACGACCCGAGCACCTGCTCCTGCAGGTCTTTCAGCAGCTCCTGGTATTTCTCGGCGGCCTTCGGCTCGACGAACTCGTAATCCTTCAGCGCGCGCACCGCGCGGCCGAAGTCGTCGGGCAGCGCGTCGAGCTGCGCGATGCGCTCCTGCGCGATCTTCTGCATTCCCTGACGCAGCTGCTCGTTGGGCGCTTCGGCATTCCGGCGTCGCTCGAGGCCCTCACGCTCGAGTCGCTTCACGTCCTCGAGCTTCTCCTCGAGCTCGTCGAACACCTTGGACAGGTCATGTCGCTCGGCGCGCTTCTGCTTCGCCGAGCGCAGGCGCTCGAGCAGATCTTTCATCCCTTCCATGCGGCCGGGCATGCCCCAGCGGGAGAGGCGGGCGAGGGCGTCCTCGAGATCGCCGCCGGCAAGGAGCTCGTCGGACATCGCGCCGAGGAGCTCGTCCGCCTCGAGCGCGTCCAGCCGCTGTGTTCCGTCCCAGCGCGAGTACCGGATCTCGTGCCCGAAGTCGTCGAGGCGCGGCAGCTCGCTCACGCGCGGAAGGTCGACCGCGTGTCGCCGCGCTCCTTGTTCAGCTTGCGACTGAGGTGCAGCCCCTCGAGCACGAACTCGACCGCGGCCGCGACCGCGGCCGGATTGCCGGACGCGCCAAGCTTCGCGACCGCGCCCTTCATCCCGGGGATCTGCAGGGCCTGCTTCACATACTCCTGGCTGGCCTGCGTCGACGAGACGTGCATCGTCGCCCCGCGACTGAAGGCCGCGAGCAGGGAGTCGAACTCAGCCAGGGAGAAGGTGCGATTGAAGACGTTGAGGACGGAGCGCGCGACGAGGCGCTCGATCACGCGCTCCTCGGAGACGTCGCCGACCGACTCGAGCTCGATCTTGCCGGCGGTCGAGGCGACGACCGCGGGGAGGTCGCTGATGCGCGGCACGACGGTCTTCTCGCCGGTCCGCAAAGCTCGCTTCAGCGCGCTCGACACGAGGTTCTCGTAGTTCGATACGGTCACGCGGACCGACACGCCCGACCGCTGCGAGATCTCGGGTGAGCGGCGCGCCAGTTGCGAGAGCTCGGCGAGCACCTCTTTCATGTAGCCGGGCACGATCGTCGTGATGCCTTCGTCGACGAACGTGCTGCGCTCCTGCTCCATGATCCCGACCTCGATCGCGAGATCCTTCGGGTAATGGGTGCGGATCTGCGAGCCGAACCGGTC
>JANNHF010000114.1:0-3745 GCA_031404235.1 Chloroflexota bacterium | reverse complement strand
GACACCGCGAAGTTCCAGCGAGCGACCGGATGGGAGCCGCGGATCCCGTTCGAGAAGACGCTGTCCGATCTACTCGACTATTGGCGCGAGCGCGTGCGTCGCGATACGCAGCTCGGGGCGGAGGTCTAGGCAGTGCCCGATCTTGGTGGAGTGTGGACGACGTTCGTCAACAACCCGCTCGTCCAGCTCGCGGTCCGCGGTGTCGGTCTCTACGTCCTCGCTCTCTATCTCGCGATGGTCTTCTGGACCGTCCGCGACGCGCAGCAGCGCACGGAGAATCCGATCCTTCCGTACCTCGCCGGCCTGCTCGTCGTCGTGCTCAACATCCTCGGCCTGTTCCTGTATCTCATCGTGCGTCCGAAGGAAACGCTCGGCGAGGCCTACGAGCGGCAGCTCGCGGAAGAGAGCCTCCTCGCGGAGGCGGAGCAGCGCGTCGTCTGTCCCACCTGTAAGGAACGCGTGCAGGAGGACTTCATCCTCTGCCCGACGTGTCGCACGCGTCTGAAGCGGATGTGTCCCTCGTGCGCGAAGCTCATCCGGCCCGAGTGGAACATCTGCCCGTACTGCGCGAAGGACTTCGACGAGCGCGATTGGACCGTGCACGCTGGAGGCAAAGCCTCGGAGTAGTCGGCCAGGCGCGCTACGGCAGGAGCAGCTCCTTGATCGTCGCGTTGCCTAGGCCATCGATGACCACTCGCATCTTGAGCTTCCCTCGGACCCCCTCGATGGACCGTCCGGTGCCCTCCGGGACAAAGTAGCTCTCGATCCCGTACGTGACATCACACGAGGTTCGCGCTCGCTGCGATACTTGCCCCTTGAGGACGACGTCGCCTCTATCGACGGCCGTTTCGAAGCTGGCGGACGCGGGCCCGCTCGCCACCCACGTGCCGTCCCGCTCCCGCAGCGGTACGTAGACAGCGCTTCCGACTCCGAGGAAACAGCCCTCCAGACGTGTCACCTCGTAACGGAGGACCACGTAATCCCCGCGGAACAGATCTCGGGGGTCCACGGGCACCGTCGCGAGGACGACCTCCCGTCCGATGCGGAACCCCACCTCCTTGACTGCCGCGAACGAGAGCACGCCTAGCACCTGGAGCGCGACGACGACCCAGAAGGCTGTGGCCGGCCCGATCCGCAGCAGGCTAGGGCGCATCGGCTGCCCCGCCCGCTCGCGCCCGCGCGAGCAGGACCTTTCGTGAGCGTTCGAGACCGTAGCCGCCCGCGATGAGCAGGATGCCGGCTCCGACGAACGCGAGCGAGCGGTCGAAGAGCGTTCCGAAGAAGTCGAAGTAGCGAGCGATCACGAGGATCGCGAACAGCGCGAGACCGGAGTTGATAAACGACTCGCGCCCCGTCGCAAGGCCCATCTGGATCGCCCAGGCTACGGCCGCCAACGCGATGACGTTGAACAGCACCGCGTAGGCCGCCGCGGTGTCGAAGGGCGCGAACACGGTGCAGAGTAGGGTGACCGCGGCGAGCGCGAAGAGTCCACCCGACTCGAGCATGGCCGCGCGGGACCACCGTGCGCGCCACGCCCGCGCCACCAGCGCGACGGCCGCCGAGACGAGGATGGCCGCGACGCTCCAGGCGAACTCTGGCGCGACGTCGGACGGTCGCGAGAAGAACGACTCGCCCACCCTCCGCCACACGAACTCGAACGTGAGAGCGCCGATCGTTATGAACGACACTGACAGGCCGGTCATGGCCATCACGAGGGCGAACGGGCGCCCTTGTCGCGTGCTCTCGGCGAGCCTGGCGCAGCCGAGATACAGGACACCGATGCCGACGAAAGATGGCGCGACGAGCGGATGTGGACCACGCCACGCGCCCCAGTCCGCGATGAGCGAGCCGTACCACGCAAGCAGCGCGGCAAGGCCGATGAACATTGACGGCCGCGAGCCCGAGACGAGAGCCATCGGGACCGCCCCGAGGGCCCACAACAGGAAGAGCAGCGGATCGCCGACACGAACGTGGTAGGTCTGACCGATCAGGAACACGTTCGCGCCGAACACGAGCGTGTTCACGAAGACCAGGGCTGCTCCGATGCGTGGATGTCCGCTCTGCCGCAGCGCGAACGCTAGGCCGGCCGAGAGCGCAAGTGCGCCAACCAGCACGGCGATGCGCGCTGCTCGTTCCATCGTCTGCCAGTTCGACGCCACGAAGAGGATGACGCCCAGGCCGACCAGCAGGGCGCCGGCGGTCCCGAAGATGGTGGCGCTCCGACCGCGCGCCGCGCCTTGTACTTCTCTCTCGAGCTCGGCGACGTCATGGCCATAGCGACCGAGGATCCGTGCCGCCGCGCGCGCATCGATCACGCCTTCGCGTCGCCACGCAGCGACTTCGGTCGCGAGCTGCGTCTCGAACGATTCAGTGGCCATTCGCCCCAACTCGGCGGGCATCATAGGCCGCCAAGCAGGTCAGAACCAGGCTGGACCGCGTCAGGTCCGGTCCGATAGCTCTCGTGTGCCGATCCGCGAATGGCCTGAGTCCACACGTCCGCGCGAGCGTCTCGTCGCACGCGGGGCGTCGTCGCTGTCGGATGACGAGCTTCTCGCGCTGATCATCGGAAGCGGCACGAGCCGACGCTCGGCGCTGCTCATCGCGAACGAGGCCTTGCGCGGGCTCGGTGGGACGCGCGCCGTCGGTCAAGCGGACGTCTCCCGCCTGCGCGAAGCCGGCCTCGGTCTCGCGACCGCGGTGCGTGTCGCCGCCGCGTGCGAGCTCGGCCGACGCGTGATCGCGGCGAGCGCTGACGGCGAGCGCTGCGATACGCCGGAGCTTGCCGCCGCCGCGCTCGCGCCGCATTTCGCGCATCTCGAGCGCGAGTCGCTCGTCGTGGCGCTGCTCTCGCGCAAACACCGGCTCATGGCGGTCGTGCCGGTGTACGTCGGCAACGTCGCCGGAACCTCGGTGCGGATCGCCGAGCTCTTCACCGAGGCCGTGCGGCGCAACGCCTCCGGGATCCTGCTGGCGCATAACCACCCGTCCGGCGACCCCTCGCCGTCGGCCGACGACCTGCGGACCACGAAGGATGCGGCCGCGGCCGGGCGAACTCTGGGGATCGAGGTCGTCGACCACCTCGTCTTCGGCGCCGGGCGGTGGGTCAGTCTTCAGCGCGCATGGCCCGACAGCGTGCGAATCCCGCGAAGCGGCTAGAAAAGCAGCGGTCGCGTAGCGACTGCGTAGCAGCGGGGAACGTTGGCCGGAGCGGGTCGTTCCGAGAGACCGGTGGGACAGTCAGCCCGACCCGTCTTTACGCGCGCCGCCTCGGCGCTGGCTCTGGCCGTCGTCGTCGCCTTCCCCCCCTCCAGGGCAGCCGCACCATCGAGAATCGGGCCGTTGACGAGGGGCCGGCGGTCGCCGTCGCAGCGGACTACCAGGCCGGGGCGCCCGCGGCCGAGGCCGTCGCGGACGCCCTCCGCCCCGACCTGTCCCTCCCGCAGGTCTTCTCCGACACCGAAGCGAGCGTGTCGTTCGTCGCGCCGCAGGGCTGGGTGCAGGGCCCCGCCACCGCGCTCAACCCGGTCTCCGATCCGCCCGAGCCCGTGTTCGAGATCGTCCGATACCAGATGCGCCTATCGGATCCGAAGCTCTACGCCGCGCCGATCCCGATCACCAGCGGTCTCCTCGCCGATGCCGGCGCGGTGATCAGCGTCGGCCTCGCGCGCGTCGACGGCGGGCTCGTTGGCCTGGACGGGAAGATCCGCGGCGATCGCGAGATGGGCGCGGCGCCGGGGTTCTCGAC
>JANNHF010000113.1:0-16886 GCA_031404235.1 Chloroflexota bacterium | reverse complement strand
CCATCGCGACCGCGGCGTGGGCCCTCGCCGTCGTCTGCGCGGCCGAGGGACGGCCCGACGATGCCGGGCGCCTCTATCAAGAGGCGCGCGAACGGATCGGGCTGACCGGCCGCCGGGTGACGGGTATGGACATCCAGCGGGACTACGCACGGTTCCTCATCGAGACCGGACGCGCGGGCGAGGCGCGGCCACTGCTCGAGGAGGTTCGCGCGTTCTACGACTCGCCGGAAACGTCCTTCGAGCGCGAGCGCACCGATACGCTGCTGCAGCGCTGCGCGGCGGTGAAGCGGTGAGCGTCATCGTCGCGGTGACGGTCGCCGATGCGCAGACCAAAAGACTGGCGGTGGCGCTCGGTATGATGCTCGGTGGCATCCTCTGGGTCGTCCACGGCGTGTTCGAGATGATCGCGCCCTTTGGCGCCGCGTCGGTCTACGACCGCACCCTCGGGTACGAGCTCATCACCGACCGCGCCCTATATCTCCTGTACGGAGTTCCCGGCACTGTCGCGCTCATCCTCAGCGGCTTCGGGCTCGTCACGCTCGCGCATGGGTGGGCAGGACGGCTCGTCGGGGTCGGTCGTGTCCTCGCGTTCGCAACGCTCGGCGCGGGCGTTCTGAGTGGCTTGGGGCTCGCGATCGGGAGCGCACCGCTGTTCGTCGCGCCGATCGCGCTGGGCACGCCCACTCTCGGCGTGGCAGCGTGCTTCGTGGCCACAGGGACACGAAGCCCGGCACGCTCCGATCGTGGACTGCTGCTGCTCACCGGCGTGCTGGGCGTGTTCATCCTGCTATTACGCCCGCTGGTGTACGCGCTGCAGGTGATCCCGCTGGCTGTGGGCGCGGCAATCATTGGGCTGTTCGGGTTGGGGTGGGTCGCGCTGGGCTGGCGCGCGATGCGCGGAGGGCGACCCGCGAGCTAGGAAGAGCGGCTTGCCGTGTTCGAGGAACATCTAGCGAGCCCCCTGCGAGCTAGCCTGAACAAACGAAGGGGCTAGAGTCGGCGACCGTGGCTACTTCGAAGATCCGCGCGGGAGGTCTCATGACACGCTTGCTCGGCTCACTCGCCCTGGTCATCGGAGGGGTCGCCTGGGTCGCGTTCGCGCTGACGTTCGCGGGAAAGAGCTATGGAGATACGGCAACGCTCCGGCTTCTGAGGCCAGCGGAGCCCCTTTCATCCACCTACCGCGACGGTGCGGATGCTGTGCCGTACCTGGCGGCAGCGGTCGTGCTGACCCTGGTCGGCCTCGCGCTCCTCTACGGCCGCGCGGCATGGCTCGCGGGGTCATGGGGTAAGGCTTCGGTGGTCCTGCTCGCGCTCGGTGCGTTCCTGCTCGCACCGTTTCCGCTCTTCCTCGTCGGCGGACTCGGCTTCTTCCTGGGGATGCTCGCCCTCGCGACCACGGCTCTACGGACCGGCGTGCTTCCTCGATCGGCGGCCGGGATGCTGATCGGCGCGGCGATTCTTCTGTTCTTCTTCAACACCGAGGATGACCGAGCGCTGCTGGCGATCGCACCCGGCATCGCCTGGTCCACCCTTGGTGCCCGAAGCCTGATGAGCGCCGCCCGTTGATCTAGCGTCCGAACTCGCGCCCGGAGGTCTCTAGGAACATCAACGACCCTCGCTCACGCCGGGCTCCATTTAGCCCGAGTCGGCGGATGCTAGGGCGCAGACCAATGACTGGCGGTCCCGACCGGGGTTGGAGCCCCCAGTCTTTGGCGACATCCTCGTCGAAGGCCTCGAAGACTTGGTGCCTTACCTCATCGTCAGTGCCTAGGCGCGCGCGGCAGCGTCGCGAGATCGTCCATGCCTTGAGCCTCCTCGTCGGTCCCTGTCCCTTGCTGCGCTCGTTCCAGCGCTCGGTCCGGCCCCTTCGCCCATCTACACTGCGCGCCGTGCGGGACGACGCGATCCGGGTCATCGGCAAGCATGAGTGGGGCCGCGCCTTTGACATCCAGGCCGACGCGTTCTCTGAGGATCCGATCCTCGGACACTGGCTGGTGGGCGGCCGTGACCAGGGGGACCGGGCGCGGCGCTTCCGCCGCTTCATGGGCGGGTACGCCGCCGGAGCGAGCTTTCGCGACCACGCCGAGATCCACATGACCACGGACGACGCGGCGAGTGCGGTCTGGCTCTGCCAGCCCGGCCACTTCAACCAGTCCGTGACCGAGCAGCTGCGCATGCTGCCGGTGATGCTCGGGCTCTTTGGTCTCGGAACGTCCCGTGCCGTCGGACTTCTGAGCGCGATGGAGAGGCAGCATCCGACCGAGTCCGCGCACTGGTACCTGCTCGGCCTCGCCACTCGGCGGGATCGGCAGGGGCAGGGCATCGGAGGACGCCTGCTGAGCTTTGGGCTCGCGCGGGTCGATGGGGAGCGGATGCCCGCATACCTTGAGTCCTCGAACCCGCGGAACATCTCTCTCTACGAGCGACATGGCTTCCACGTCACTCGCACCCTTGATCTGCCCAAAGGGGCTCCGACGGCGACGGCGATGTGGCGGGATGCGGCGGGGTAGACGCGCACGATCTCATTGCCCGACGCCGTTCGCACAGAGGTCGTGGAGCGCGTGTCGGGCCACGACCCTCCCAACCAACTCATCGCCCTCAGGACTTAGGTAAACATAAGGTCCGCGCATGCGTGCAGGAGGCGCTAAGCGTGCGCCGGAGGTCTCTCTTTGAAATCGGCCTACCGGCCCTCACGAGTTCTGATCTGGGTCAGGTCCTCTTCCTCTTTCAAGAACGGCCGCGCATCGGTCCTAGAACATCTTGTACCCAATCCAGCGAAGAGATCTGGCGCTCAACCCCACGCCCGCTGTCGAGAAGGCGAAGGCATGCTCCAGCCGGTCCATCACGTTCATCATCGAACAGACGTAGACGGCGTCGCGGATGGCGAGGTCGCTCAGTCCCGCCTTCCGAAGCGCAAGCACGTCCTCCGCATTCACTCTCTCCGGCGAGTGCGTCAGCTTCTCGAGGAACTGCAGCGTCACACGCAGCTTGATTGGCAGCGACGCCTGGTTCCCGCCCGTAAGTACCGCCGCCGCCAACTCCTCGCCGATGTAAGACGACGCGACCGCGCCGTGCGTCTTGATTCAGAAAGGGCACCGATTCTGCGCGGACGTGAAGGCCGCGAATAGCTCCCGTTCGCCCGGACTCCAGTCCGATCGGCCGCGCATCACACTCTGCATCAGGTTTCCCCAGGGCCTGCCGAAGAAGCCCGGCCGGTACACCAGCATTCGGCCCATATCGGGCACCTCGAGCCTGAGCAACCGGCCGACGGCGAACATCGCGCGCATCGCGCGCGGGTGCCCGCTTGTTAGGATCTTCAGCCTCACGGTCTCGCCGCCCGTAACGCGCCGAGGCCTGTCTCGAGCCGACGTACACCCGCACCCAGAGCCGCGCTGATCGTGGCTTCCAAGACCTGGTCTTCCGAGTAGCCGGCGCGGCCGAGCTCCTCGACATCCGAGTCGGTGATCTGGTGCGCGTGCCGGGCGACCTTGTCGACGTACCCTGCGAGGGGCTCGACCACTTCTGTGTCCTCGGCGATCGCTCGTCGCACGTCGGGGTCGAGCATGCCCTGGCCCGATAGGACCCGCTCGACCAGATCCTGGAGCTTCAGCGCGTGAGGATCGGCTGTGGCCTTTGTCAGGACGTCGCCTCCCTGGATCACCGTTGGCGCTCCAACGTCAACGCGGGGCCTGCGAAACGAAAGTCCTCGAAACAGGCTCGATGTCCCTCGCCCGACATCGCTCCCATTCTCCCCCAGTCGTCGGAGACGCGCACCTGGTGCTATGCACATCCTGCGCGGGCCATCGGCTGATCGCACAGACCGACTATCGCGAGAAGCTCCGCGACCTCAAAGGGCAACTCGACCGCCTCGATACCGCACCCGACGAGCGCCGCATGATGACGGCGATCAAGGTCGCACAAGATTTGGCGGCAACTTGGGACCGCGCGCGGCCCGAGCGACGGAAGGAGCTCGTCGCGGCATTGTTTGAAACCATCCGCGTCGGCGGCGGTCGCATCGTATCCGTGAAGCCGAAGTCAGCCGTGATGCCGCTCATCGCGGTGACGGTGGCTGATGTGCAAATCAAAGACTGGCGGTCCCGACCGGGGTCGAACCCGCCAGTGTTTGTCTCTGACATCGAGGTTGAGGGCTTGAACGAGGTGCTTGCGCTCGCGGACCGGGCGAGCGCTTAGCTTCGAGAAGCGCCTTTTCAGCTGCTGCGAAGCGTCACTTGGAAGCGGGCCGCGGCTCGAGGACGACGACCGCGGTCCCGGACGGGCGGCGGGTCGCGTAGCCATCGACGTCGTCCCCCATCTCGCGCCATCGGGCCCAGAGGCGCTCGTGCTCGTCTGTCTGGGCCGCGCGGCCACGGATCGCGCGCGAGCCATCTGGTAGCTCCACCTTGGCGTCGGGGTACGCCTGCAGGTTGAGCCACCAGGCGGGGTCGGCCTCAGCCCAGCCGTTCATCGCCATGGTTACGAGGTTTGGGCCGTCCTCGTAGTAGCCGAGGATCACGCTGCGCTCCTTGCCGGAACGGCGGCCCATCGTTGTGAGGCGCATCGTCCCCCATCGGTTCGGCTTCGGGGGCCAGAGGCCCAGACGGCCTCCACTGAGCCGATGGATCGCGCGGTGAATTACCCAGGCCGAGACGACGACCCAGCGGGGCGGGAGTCGCGGAGATCGCTTCGGCGCATCGGGCATGGCTCACATGATGGCACTCCCACCACGAGTGGGCGTCCAACGACCCGCCCTAGTCGGCGCTCTACTGGATCGCGCTCGAGGCTCTCTTCACCTCCGATGGGCATGCGGAACTTAGGTTCCGTGCCTCGCTCCGCCTCGCTGCGTACATCGATTCGAACGCGGACGAGCGGGTCACGCTGAACAAGGAGATGCCGCTCATCGCAGTGACAGTGGCTGATGTGCAAATCAAAGACTGGCGGTCCCGACCGGATTCGAACCGGCGATCTCGTCCTTGACAGGGACGTATGCTAGGCCGCTGCACCACGGGACCATGCGCTGCGGAAGCGTTTGTGCTCCCCCTCGCGCCTCCCCCATTCTGACAGAGACGAAAAAAGAGGCGGCGAGTGCGCTTCCTTTCACTCGCCGCCTCTGCCGGTGTGGCCTATGTCAGTCGCTAGCTCGCTGCTAAGGCGCTTCGCCGCACGCGTTTGGTGACCTCATTCGCCAATCGGCTGGTCCTTGCCAGCCCCGCGAGCGTGAAATCGAGACCCGCCTCCTTCAACTCGTCGTATCCGAGCCCCCGGTAGAGCCGCTTGCTGGCCACGAAGCACATCTCGTCGTACAGCTCCGGCCAATCAGCTCCTCTTCGCTCGAAGCAGAAGGCGATGAAGTCGATCGCCACTTGGGCGATCTTCTCGTCTGGCACTCCGTCCCCTCCCCCGATGCGACATGGCGCATCATCCCCACCCCCTAACGTGGCAACAAGGGTTTTCGTCCACCTTCTTGTCCACAGGTTCATCCACAGGTTCGAAGCACGTTATCCACATGCCGTCGACATTTTCATGTCGCTTTCTTCGTCCTGCGGTCCGAGAAGCGACGCCGTTCGCGCAGGCGCGCGCTCGCGCGATCAAGCGCTGCGTCTCCGAATCTCTCGCGCACCGCGTCGAGCGCGGCGTTGAGTCTCGTCGTACGGACGTGATCGAACAGCCCGAGCTGTCGGCCGACCTCGATACCCGAGGCGGTCACTCCGATTAGACGCACCGGGCTCGTGCGTCCACTCCGACGATCCTCCGCAAGCGCGTCGCGTAGCAATTGACGCGCGGTCCCGAAGATCCGGAGATCGTCGTCGGTCGGCTCGGCGAGCGTGCGCTGCCGCGTGCGCGTTTCGAACGGCGCCACGCGGAGCTGCAGCGTTATGGTCCGACCGCGCAGCTCCTGGGCCCTGAGCCGGCGACCAACGCCCTCGGCGAGAGCCAGGAGCATGGACTCGATCGTCGAGCTGTCGAGCGTGTCGCGATCGAACGTGTGGGCGTGCCCGACGGATTTGGGCGTCCTGCCGTCACCGACGACCACGCCCAGGTCGATGCCGTGGGCGCGCTCCCAGATCGAGCGCCCGTGCTCGCCCAGTCGCGCCTCGAGCACGCTCACGTCCATGGCGGCGAGCTCCCCGATGGTCCGCAGTCCCCAGCCCTCGAGCACCTCGCGCGTCTTCGGGCCCACGCCCCAGAGCCGGCCGAGCTCGAGCGGCGCGAGGAACGCGGCCTCGCCGCCGGCCGGCACGATGACGAGCCCGTCGGGCTTTCGCAGGTCCGACCCGATCTTCGCGCACAGCTTGTTGGTCGCGACCCCGACCGACAGCACGAGGCCGAGCTGTTCGCGCACCGCGCGCTTCAGGTCGCGCGCGATCATCACCGCGCCACCGAACAGATGCTCGGTCGCGGTGACGTCGAGGAACGCCTCGTCGAGCGAGATCGGTTCGACCAGCGGGGTCCGTTCGGCAAAGAGCGTCATGACGCCGTCGGACGCTTCTTCATATCTCTGACCGTTGCCCGGGACGAAGATGCCGTCGGGGCAGAGTCGTCCCGCGGTGCGCAGCGGCATCGCGGAGCGGATTCCGAACGCGCGGGCCTCGTATGAGGCGGCGGCGACGACGCCGCGGTCGTTCGGTCCACCGCCGACGATCACCGGCTTGCCGCGGTACTCCGGGTGATCGCGCTGCTCGACCGACGCGTAGAAGGCGTCGAGGTCGCAGTGCAGGATCGCGCGGCGGTCGGCAACGACTGCGTTCATCCGATCCGCGCGCCGTGCGTTCTCGCATCCGGTGCCATGAAGCGCGCGAGCGACCCGAATGGACGGATGTCCACGGCCGCGTCGGTCTTCGTGGTCTTCAACGACCAGGTACCGGCGGCCACGCCGTCGACGAGGAAGACCGCTTCGATGATCGCGTTCTTCGAGTAGACGGCGGCGCGATGCTTGGGGGCGATCACGCGGTCGCGGTGCTTGTAGCCGATGAGCAGCTCGTCGTAGCGCGGGAGAAAACGCACCGGTGATCTCGTGTCGGCGGAGGGTCGCGGTGCGCGCGGGAGATCGAACAGGGTCCGACCCTGCTCGTCGGTGAACCGCCGCAGTGATGGCGCGAGTCTTTCGAGGACCGGGCGGATGCGGGCTGGGACCTGTCCCGCGAACTGCGCGATATCCGCGAGCGTCGCCGGACCGAATGCGGCGAGGTAGCGCCGAATGAGGAGCTCGATGGCCTTCTCCTCCGCGGGGCGGGCGCCGCCGTCGATCCAGTGCCGGGCCGCGACGTAGGGCGCGTCCGTACCGCCATAGGCCCAGTGGCCGCCGGGCGGAGCGGACACAAGGTCCGCGTGAGCGCTGACGAAGCGCCAGATGAGCCACTTGTATGGACCGCCGAAGGAGCCGAGCCGCTCGGTCAGGTGCGCAACGACGTCCTCTTTGACTCGCGGCTGCCGGGTGAACGCGACCGCGAGCTTCGCGACCGCTTTCGGATCGACGCCTTGGCCGACCTGAAGCCTGTTCCACGCGCCGCGCTGCAGGTCCTGCGTCGCCACCGCGTAGGCGTAGAAGTCGCGCGCGCTCACGAGATGCAGCGTGCCGCGCATCAGACGCGCGCGGATGACCGTGTGCTTCCTTTCGATCGCGCTCCAGAGGCTCGCGCGGTCGAAGTCCCTGAGGCGCGACCAGAGCGCGATGTACGGCGAGGGTGCCCACTGCGCCTGCAACGCCGCGAGGCGCTCGATCGCGGTCTCGACCGGAAGCGACGCGCGCCCCAGGAGCAACTGGCGCGCGAGCATCGCGCGATTCAGCTCGCGCAGCGTGAGGACCGGCGCGTCGACGGCGACGCGCCGGCTCACGCTTTCACTCCGTGCGCCTTCGACTCGGGGTAGTAGAAGCGCACGAGCCGCTCGCCCTCGTCGACCAGAGCCGTCCTGTCGCTCCTCGCCAGGCGCTTGAACGGGAGCAGCTCGAGGACGGCCTGCTTCGGCGTCGCAGCGATCTTCCAGCGGCCGCCGACGAAGCCATCGATGAGGAACGTGGTCCAGACCTCGGCGGAGAAGATGACCTGCTTCTTGTACTCGGTCGGCAGGATGCGGGTCCGCTCGGCGGAGTCGTGGCCGAGGATCGCCGCATCGAAGCGCGCGAGGAACCGCGGCGGCGCGACGGTGTCGGCGGAAGGGCGAGGCGCCCTCGCGAGATCGAAGAGCTCGCGGCCACGCTCATCACGGAAGCGCCGCCCATCCTTCAGGCGGTCGAGCGCCGCGCGCAGGGGAGGAACGCGGCAACCGGCCCAATGCGCAAGATCGCCGATGGTCGACGGACCGAACGCGCCAAGGTAGCGGCGCGCGACGAGATCGAATGCAGCGTCGGGCTTCGGCGCCTTGCGCAGCCGCGCCGGCGGCGCGACGAACCGCGCGAGCTGCCGGTACTCCCAGTACGCGCCGCTCTTCTCCCAGATGACCCCGCTGGCGATGACCGCGGCCCAGAGATACCAGTTGCGCAGGCGCTCTTCCTTGGGCGCGTCGCGCGCGATGAACTCGCGGATCTCTTCCCGCGACCGTGGCGTCTTCGCCGCGAACGCGAACACCTTGTCGTGGATGTCCTTGAGCGCGGCCAGATCGGGTCCGCCGGGCGGCCGCCATGCGGCGAAGCGCCCGTCGAGCGTGGCGAGCGCGTACGCGGCGTACTCCTTCGCGCCGACCAGGTGGAGCGTCGCGCGCATCAGGGTCGCCTTGACCACGAGACCCTTGTCGATCGCGCCGGTAAGGTCGTCGCGTTCGAATCCCGCTAGTCGCGTCCACAGCGCGACGTACGGCGACGGCGCCCACTGCCCCTGCAGGCAGGCGAGACGCTCGATCGCGTCGACGACGGCAACGCGCTGACGTGTGAGGAGCATCTGACGCGCGAGCAGCGCGCGGTTCAGCTCGCGGACGGTGAGGACGGGAAGATCGGTCTTCGCGGGCATCGCGTGAGGTCAGGCCAGCCGGCGGATGACCCCGATGACCTTGCCTTGGATCTGGATGTCGCGCGTGTAGATCGGCTGCATCGTGCCGTTGGCGGGCTGCAGTCGCACGCGGTCCTTCTCCTTGAAGAAGCGCTTCAGCGTCGCGCGGTTGTCTTCGAGCAGCGCGACGATGATGTCGCCGTCCCGGGCGGTGTTCTGCTGCTGCACGACGACGAAGTCGCCGTCGTCGATGTGGTCGTCGATCATCGACTTGCCGCGGACGCGCAGGACGAACGTGTCGCGACCGCGTCCGGCGAGCTCGCCGGGGATGGACATCGTCTCGGTCTTGTCTTCGAGCGCGTAGATGGGCTCACCGGCGGCGATCTCCCCGATGATCGGAGCGGAGACGACGCGACCGCCAAAGGCGCCGGGGATCGACAGTGCCCGTGAGCGCGTCGCGTCCTTGGTGAGACGACCTTCCTTCTCGAGCTTGGTGAGGTGGTGATGGACCGCCGACGTCGAGGCGAGCCCGACGGCCTCGGCGATCTCCCGCACCGTGGGCGGGTAACCCCGCTCGACGATGCGCTCGCGGATAAAGGCCAGGATGCGCTCCGCCCTCTGCTGGTCCTGCTTCGTCACGCTTGGACCATACCGAACGTATGTTCACCTGTCAATACCGAACAAGGGAAGAGCGGCGCGGAGCGGGTGGCGGCGCTAGCCGGACTGTGGGGGTGCTGCCGCGGGTGACGCGGCGAGATGGGGTTCTCGCGACGCGAGAGTGGAGGGGACCCCGCCGACAGGACCGCGTCCCTGTCGGGTCGCGGCGGGGAGGCCAACTCGCTAGCGAGAACCCCCGAGCCGCGGCAGGACCCGCGGCAGGACCCGCGGCGCAAGACGCTCGCTGGCCGGCCAGGCAACCGTCGGTATTCTCCGAACGTGCCGATCGACACCGCCGTGGTCTTCGAATACGCGACACGGACGTTCTGGGCGCTCATCGTGGTCGTCGTCACCCTGCTCCTGGCGCGGGCGGTCCGGCGCACGACGATGCGAGCCCTCACGCGGGGACGCGCCCAGGCGAACGTCACGATCCTGCTCGGCAACCTCGTGCAGGTCGCCATGCTCGCGATCGGCGCGCTGCTCGTCCTGGCCATCTACACGCGCGACGCCTTCGGCTGGATCCTGGGGTCCTTCAGCGTCGTGGGCATCGTCCTCGGGCTCTCGCTGCAGGACATCCTCAAGAACTTCTTCGCGGGGATCTGGGTCCTGGTGGAGCGGCCGTTCCGCATCGGCGACACCATCGAGGTCGGTGGGTACAGCGGTGTCGTCGAGGAGATCACGTTCCGCACCACGCTGCTTCGGACGCCGGACGCGCAGCAGGTGATCGTTCCGAACGGAACGTTCATGACGATCTCCGTCGTGAACCTCACGCGCTTCCCGACGCGGCGTGCGAGCCTCTGGCTCATCGTGGATGATGAGGCCAAGCCGATCGCGGCCGACGACATCCGCAGCGCGCTCCAGGGCGCCGCGGCGGTCGCGAAGGAGCCGCCGCCGAGCGTGGAGCTGCGGAGCGTCTCCGGCGGCAAGACGCGTTACATGGTCACGTTCTGGACGGCCGAGCGTGACGCGGCGCTCTCAGCGGCCGTCGCAGCGCTGCGGGCACGATTCCCGCAAGGAGAGGTGCATGGCTAAGACATTCCGTCCGCCCCGCGACCCAAAAGAGGCCCTCGAGATGATGCGCAAGATGCCTACATACGCGCGCCTGATCTGGGCTCTCGCGCGCGATCCGCGCGTGCCGACCAGCCAGAAGCTGGTGCTCGGCGCGATCGCCGGCTACCTCGTGTTCCCGATTGACATCATCCCCGACTTCATCCCGGTCCTCGGCCAGCTCGACGACCTCGGCGTGCTCATCTTTGGGCTCGACTTCTTCATCAGGAACGCGCCGAAGGAAGTGGTCGAGGAGCACATGGGCCGGATCGCGCGCAATGACGACGAGCTGAAGCACGACCTCGAGCGCGCCCAGGGGATGTTGTCCGGCCGAGCAAGCGAGCTTCGCGCTACATTGGACCGGATCCTGTCACGCGACCGCGAAGGAGATAACTCATGAGCGACCGGGACTCGGGCGGTGTGTTCGACGTCATCGAAGCGCTGCTCGCGATCATCGGCGCGTTGACCGTCATGGGCGTGATCGCTGTCGCCGCGTCCGTTCTCGCGTGGGAGATGGAGCTCCGGAAGAGCGAGCAGGACGGCTCGCTTGCCGAGACCACTCAGCCCAGCAGCTAGCGCGGGCCGGTGCGCGTCATCCTGAAGCGCGAGGTCGTCGGACTCGGCCGCCCGGGTGACGTCAAGGACGTCGCCGACGGTTATGCACAGAACTTCCTCCTGCCGCGTGGTCTCGCGATCGAGGCCACCGCCGGTGAGATGAAGGTGCTGGCACGGGCACGCGACGCCAAGCGCGTGAAGCAGGACCGCGCGCACGCGGACGCCGAGGAGCTCGCGAAACGCCTGTCAGAGACGACGCTCGTCTTCAAGCTCAAGGCGGGGGAGCAGGGCAAGACGTTCGGTTCGGTGACCAGCAAGGACATCGCCGAGGCGCTGCAGCGCGAGCACAAGGTGGACGTGGACAAGACGAAGGTGCATCTGCCGGAGCCGCTCAAGTCGCTGGGCGTGCACAAGGTCGAGGTCCGCTTGCTGACCGACGTTCGTCCGATGGTCACGGTCGCGATCGAGCCGGAGCGCTAAGGGCGAGTCATTACGGCTTGCGCAGCTGGGTCCACCAGAGCATCGCGGCGCCGATCACGAACATCACGCCGAGCAGGATGAACGCATCGGACGAGGACACGCTCTCTAGTGTCCTCCGCCCTCCCGCATCCAGGGCGTGATGGTCAGGCCGACGAGCAGGCCCTCCGGGCTCAGGAGCCGCGCGACGGTCTGGCCCCATGGCTCGGTCCTCGGTCCGACAAGAAGGCGATAGCCCTTGGCGCGAAGCTCCTCGGCCGCCGCCTCGACGTCTTCGACGTCGAACTCGATCCCGCCCTGGGGCACGGGCACATCCTTTGGCCATTCGCGCGTCCCGAAGCACGACTCCGCGGCGTCCGCGAGCGTCCAGAGGCCGAAGTGCTTCACGCCCGGAAGGTCGTCCGTCGCGACGTACTCGCCCTCCGGCAGTGGCAGGCCGAGCGCGTCGCGGTAGAAGCGAGCCGACTCCGCCAGATCGCGCACGATCGGCCCGAACCCCGCGACGAACAGGACCTTCATCAGATGTCCGCCCGAGTCTCGCCCAGATCGCGGAAGCGCGTCAGCTCGGACTGGAAGTGCAGGTCGAAGTCGCCGGTCGGGCCGTTGCGGTGCTTCGCGAGCTTGAGGCGCACCACGCTCTCGTCACGGTCCTTGCGGTCTTTCTGCCAGAGGAAGAGAACGAGATCGGCGTCGGCCTCAATAGAGCCACTTTCGCGCAAATCTGAAAGCATCGGCTCGGTGCCGCGCGTCTCGATCTGACGCGACAGCTGCGAGAGCGCGACGAGCGGTACTTCGAGCTCGCGCGCGATCGACTTCAGCGCTCTCGTGATGACCGCCACCTCTTGCACCCGGCCCTCGTTGCCGCCCGCACCTTCGATGAGCTGCAGGTAGTCGACAACGACGAGATCGAGGCCGCGGTCGGCCTGGAGCCTTCGCGATTTCGCGAGGATGTCCGTGACCGTTAGCCGGCTCGACTCCTCGATGAAGATCGCCGCGCGCTGCAGCTGGTTCGACGCGGCGTTGATCGACTCGAATTCCTTCTCCGAGAGGCGGCCGCGGCGCATGCGGTTCCCGTCGATCTCCGCGGTCATGGAGATGAGCCGCTGCACGACCTGGAGCTCCGTCATCTCGAGCGAGAAGACCGCGCAGGTCTTGCCCCCGGTGACGGCGGCGTGCCACACGATGTTGAGCGCCAGGCTCGTCTTTCCGAGCCCCGGACGCCCACCGATGATGATGAGGTCGGACGGCTGGAAGCCCCCGGTCTTCGCGTCGAGGTGCTCGAATCCGGTCGGCACGCCCTGGTGCTGGTCATCGCTACGAGCCATGATCTGGTCGGCGAAGCGTCGCAGCGCGATCTCGAGCGGAACGACATCGCGATGCAGGCTCGACTCGCTCACCGCGAACAGGAGCTCCTGCGCGTCGGCGACGGCGCTCTCTGCGTCCTCACGCGTCAGCGCGAGGTGCGCGATCTCGTTCGCCGCCTGGATGAGGCGACGCAGGAGCGCGGTGCGCTCGACGATCGCCGCGTACGACTCGGCGTGCGCGACCGTGGGCACGTTCTGCATGAGGCCGACGAGGAACTGCGCGCCACCGACCTCGTCGAGCTCGCTGCGTGCTGCCAGCTCGGCCTGCACGCTCTGGAAGCCGAGCGCATCGCCGCGCTCCGCGACACGCTCGACCGCGCCGAGGATGAGGCGATGCTGCTCGCGCGACAGCGACGCCGGCGCGATCCTTCCACGGACGACGTCCTCGTACACGGCCGGGTCGATGAGGACGGCGCCGAGGAGCGAGGCCTCGGCCTCGGGATTCTCCGGTGGCGGCTTCGGTGAGTGTCGCTCGGTGCCGAGGTCGACCGTCATGTCGGCATCTGGTCGTCAGCCGCTTTGCTGAAGAACTTGGCCTGCTCGGCCGCGAAGAGCAGCGAGAAGATGCCGGTGGGGCCGTTCCGGTTCTTCGCGATGCTGCCATGGATCAGCTTGGGCGCGCCCGCCGCGGTGTCCTCTTTGTCGCGCCAGAGCATGAGGACGACGTCTGAATCCTGCTCGATCGATCCAGAATTGTGGCTCACGATGCCGTCAGCGAGCCACGACGCCGGGCCGGGAACGGTGAGATCGAAGACCTCTTCCTCCCCATCAGGTGCCACCTCAACGACGCTGTCCCAGAACAGATCGCTCGACGCATGAGCGAACAGCTCATCATCGTCGAGCAGAGCGGCGTAGTCGATGACCGTCGCCCTCGACGGTGAGAACTTGAAATGCGACGTGCCGCCATACGAAGTTCCGCGCAGTGCGGCCATTGCGCGTTGGGTGATCGACTTCTCGCGCATCCGCTCGCGCACCAAAGCGAAGACGTCCCGAGGAATGGTGTCGACGTTCGTATTGGGATCTATGTCGAGAATGGCGTCGGCAAGCGCGGCGGCGGGCTCCACACGCGGTCCGAACGCGCCGATGTGATCGAGGAACCGTTGCTGAGCATCCGCGCCGGAGATGTTGACCTGGTAACCAGGCAGGTAGCCTTCCTCTTCGACCTTGTAGGTTCGCGTCACGATCCCGAACCGAAGCAGTACCGCGGCCACATCTCCTGCGAGACCGATGCTGTTCGTCGCGTAATAGACACCATGCCCGCCACGGCGGCCTGGCTTCGAGACGCTGATCGTCCCGTCGGTCGCCCAGAGGTGCTGAAGCAGGATCGCGAGTTGCCGATTCGGCAGTCGGAACACCTCGCGCGGGAGCCGCTTCTGGTGCGAGCGCTGCCCAAAGATCCCGAGCTCCCGGAGCCAGCCATTGACGCCCGCCGGGTGCCAGCGGTTGCCATTGCCGCCGATGAACAGCTGCTGCCAGCTGCCTATCGGCTTCTGCGGATAGACCCTGGCATCGAATTCATCGATGGCTGCACGGGCGACGAGGTCGCGGTTCTCGGCCGAGCTACTCGTGTACCGGAGCGGTTGATGGATGAGATAGCTGCCGTCGCCGATCAGTTGTCCAAGCAAGGCGACCCGCTGCTCGGACCACTCGATCACCCGTGCGGGCTCCGGTAAGCGTCGGGCGATGGCCAGACAATCGCCTTCGCGGAGTTCGCCGACCGTCCGCCAACCATCGAACCCATACAGACGATGCTCGGCGGTCGCACGGATCCCGCGACCGCTCGCGAGACGAACCCGGTAGATCGGCCGATGCCCGACTGACCAAACAAGGTCGCTCTTCGCGGCGACGATCCGCCCGTCCTGGATAGATAGGACCTCCGGCGTCGTGCCGACCAGCTCGCGGATCGGCAGGCGGAGACCGTCGGCAAGGCACACGAGCGTGTCACCGGTGACGCATTCGCGAAGCGTGGACAGCTTCGGCTCCACACCCGAGTCGCCAGCGGCGCGTGACAGCTGCGACAGACCGATGACGACCACGTTGAGCTCGCGCGCGAGCGACTTCAGATTCTTGGTGATCGTCGCGATCTCTTGCACGCGATTCTCTTCATGCTCGCCGGTGCGCATGAGCTGGATGTAGTCGACGAGGATCACCTCGAGACGGTCATGCGTGCTCGCGCGCCGCGCCTTCGTGCGTAGCTCCATGATCGAGATGCCCGGCGTGTCGTCGATGAGGATGGGCAGGCCCGCGAGCGATGACGCGGCTTCGGTGTCGAACACGTTGCCGGTGCGCAGCGCGAGGAGGTCGGTGCGACTGTTCATCGCGAGGAAGCGCGACACGACCTGTTTGGCGTCCATCTCCAGGGAGAACACGAGCGTGGGATGACCGCGCTTCGCCATGTTGAAGGCCATCGCAAGCGCGAGGCTCGTCTTGCCGACCGACGGGCGCGCCGCGACGACGACAAGGTCGCCGGCCGAGAAGCCTTCGGTGTAGAAGTCGATCTCGCGGAACCCCGAGGGGATGCCGCTGACCTCGTAGGGCTTCTCCATTCGCTGACTCAGGTGGTCGAAGTTCTCCTGCAGCGCGCCCTGGATGTGCCGGAGCTGCGCGTTCGCGGACTCGTCGCGCAGCGCGAAGATGCGCTGCTCGGCGCGGTCGAGCGCGAGCGGTATGTCCGTGGGCTCCCCGTACGCGTCGGCCGCGACGGCCGTGGCCGCGCCGAGGAGGCGCCGCAGGATCGCGCGGTCGCGCACGACGCGGGCGTGTCGTTCGATCTCGACCGCGGTCGGCACGAGCTCGGTGAGCTCGCGCAGATAGGCGGGCCCGCCGATCCGATCGAGCTCCTCGCGCCGCGCCAGCTCGATCTGGACCGTGAGCGGGTCGATGCGCTCGCGGCGCTCGAGCAGCGCCTGCACCGTGCCGTAGATCCGCTGATGCTTCGCGAGGTAGAAGTCGTCCTTCCGCAACAGGTCGACGACCTTGAAGATGGCGTCGCGGTCGATGAGCAGACTGCCGAGCACCTGCTGTTCGGCCGACTCGTCGAATGGCAGTTGCCGGTCTGTGGCGGCGGAGATCGTCATGGCAGACCTAGAAGATTAGAACTAATGTTCACAATTGGCCAGACCCCATGTCGTTTTTCTTAGGGATTCGCGAATAACGTCGGCAGCGCCGTGATTCGGGCGAACGTAGAGTCCTTCTGGCGAGGCGCTCCGAAGACCACCGTGCCGGACGCGTCAATGGATATCCACAGCCTGTCCCGTCCTCTCCACGTGGATATGTGGACGGGCTCAAAAAGGTGAGGCAGATGCGCGTACTCGTCACCGGCGGCGCCGGCTTCATCGGCAGCACGATCGTCGATGCCCTCGAGGCGCGTGGCGATCTGGTGGTCGTCGTCGACGATATCTCCACCGGCGACCGCGCGAATCTGGCGCCCGACATCGCGCTCCGCGTCGCCGACGTCTCGGATGTGAAGGCGCTACGTGAGGCGCTGCACGGTGAGGGTTTCGACGCCGTCGTGCACTGCGCCTCGAAGACCAAGGTCGTCGAATCGATGGAGAAGCCCGATCTCTATCGACGCGTGATCGTCGAAGGGACTCGGAATGCCGTTCGCCTTGCGGAGGAAGTTCACGCGCAGATCTTCGTCAACCTCTCGACCGGCGGCGCGATCTACGGCGAGACCGCGGTGTGCGCGAACGAGGCGGTCCCGGTCGATCCGGCGTCGAACTACGGGAAGCTCAAGGCTGAGGCCGAGAAGATCGTGGCCGCCGCGGAGATCCCGAACATCACGCTCCGTCTGGCGAACGTCTACGGCGCTCGGCAGCGACAGGACCTCGAAGGCGGCGTGATCGCGATCTTTCTCGGGCGC
>JANNHF010000112.1:0-14716 GCA_031404235.1 Chloroflexota bacterium | reverse complement strand
CCGCGCGTTTCTCGCGCAGCACGGTCGCGAGGACCGTGTCCGATTCGTCGACCGGCACCTCTGACGTGCCCATGTCGTAGCCCGTGCTCGCGCGGAGGCGCAGCCGGTGCTCGGCGAGCGCCCAGATCCCGACAGCGTCATTTTCGAGCGCGCCTGCGAGCATCATCGCCGCGGCGACCAGATCGCTCTGCACATCCGTGCCGAGCGTGGCGAGCCGGGAGAGCTCGAACAGCACCATGGCCTGCTTGCGGTCGTCCTCGGCCTGGCGGAGACGCATCTCGATCTCCTGCGTCTGCTTGTTCGTGCGCCAGGCCGCGTTCGCCTCGGCGAGCTCGATGCCGGCGAGCTCGGCCAGCCGCGTCAGCGTCGGAAGATCGTCCGCACCGATCTCGCGGCCGGCGACGAAGGCCGCCAGCGCACCGGCGATCTGGTCCCGCCACACGATCGGCGCCGCCAGGAGCGTCTCCGCGTCGCGACCGTCGCCAAGACGCAGCGCTCCGTTCTGGATCTGTTCCGTCGAGCCGGTCTGTACGACGCGGAGGAGCGCATCGCCCGCCGGGCCATCCCAGGCGGTCTGCGGGATGTTGTGCGCGACGAATGTCGCGAGGCCAGCCTGTCCGGGCAGGACGATCGCGATCCCGTCGAGGTGCCCGAGCGCGGCGAGGTGGGCGAGGCGCGCGGACCAGAAGTCAGCGCTGGCCCTGCTGCTCAAACCTTCCCCTCCGCCTATGCGATGGACGCTTCGCCCTCGATCCGGAACTCCAGTACGTTGCGGGTGCTGGAAACGAGTCGCAGCTGCGGCTCGTCGATGACTCGCAGCCCACTGGCGAACTCCGCTGTCGTCATAGGAGAACGTAGCGCCACCGTGAGTGTCGCTGTCCCGCCGCGAAAGTCACGGACGTACAGCGACCGGACGGTCGGCAGCGACTGAATGCGGCGCTCGACCTCCACGAGGCGGGCGAACGAGCGGACCGGCGAGAGCACCAGCTGAAGGTCCGTCGTGGGGGCGCTCTCTTCCACCCTCGCAGGAGCCATTTCGCGGCCCTCAAGGGCTCGAAGCGGTGGCGGGGCGCTCTGCGGTAGGGGAGCCGGCCGCTCCGCGGCTGCGCGTGCCGCCGCTGCCCGCCGCTCGCGCTCGGCCTGGAGCTCGGCGGCAACTCGCTCCGCCGCTGCCTGCTCGGCCATCGCGCGCTCGGCTGCGGCGCGCTCTGCTGCGGCCTGCGCGGCTGCGCTCTCCGCCATGGCGCGCTCTGCCTCGGCGCGCCGCTGCGCGGCTGACAGTTCTGCCTCGGCGCGCTCCTGAGCAGCACGTTCGGCTGCGGCCTGCTCGGCAGCAGCGCGGAGCTCCTCCTGTGCGCGACGCTCTTCGGCCGCGCGACGCTCCTGGATCGCCCGCTCCATGGCGGCGCGTTCCTGGGCCGCGCGCCGTTCTTCTTCGGCAAGTCGCTCCTGCGCGGCACGCCGTTCCTCTTGCGCCGCACGCCGCTCTTCTTCGGAGCGCCGCTCCGCCTCGGCGCGCCGAGCCGCCGCTGCGCGCTCGTCGTTGGCGCGACGCTCTTCGGCCGCCCGCTCTTCTTCGACACGGCGCTCGGATGCCGCCTGCTCGGCTGCGGCGCGCTCGGCGGCCGCGCGTTCGGCAGCAGCGCGCTCTTCGACGGCCCGCTGCTCTTCGCGGGCGCGGCGCTCTTCCGCCGCAAGTCGCTCTTGGATCGCGCGCTCGAGCGCGGCGTTCTCACTTGCGGCGCGCTGCTCCTCTTCGGCCCGGCGCTCCTGCGCGATGCGCCGCTCCTCCGCGGCCCGTTCGGTTGCCGCGCGGTCCTCGGCGGCATGCCGCTCCTCGAGCTCGCGCGCCTCCGCCGCAATGCGGCGCTCGGCCGCTGCGCGCTCCGCGGCAGCCCGCTCCTCGGCCGCGCGCTCCTCGGCGGCGCGCCGCTCCATGGCTGCGCGCTCGGCGGCCGCGTGCTCTTCTTCCGCGCGACGCTCTTCTTCAGCGCGTCGCTGTTCGGCGGCGCGTCGCTCCTCGGCCGCTGCGCGCTCCGCGGCGATGCGCTCGCTTTCGATGCGTCGTTCTTCCTCGGCCGCCCGTTCTTCCTCGGCGCGCTCTGCAGCCTGACGCTCTTCCACGGCGCGCAGCTCCGCGGCTTGGCGTTCCTCTTCAGCGCGAACTTCCGCAGCGATGCGCTCGTCCTCGGCGCGCTGCTCGGCGGCGCGGCGTTCATCGTCGAGACGTCGCGCTTCTTCGGCGACGCGTACATCTTCGGCCGCGCGCTCGGCGGCGACGCGCGCTTCTTCCGCGCGCTGCGCCTCGGCCGCGGCATCGACGACGGGGAAGACCTCTTCGTCCTCGAGCACCGCGAAGACTTCGTGATCCTCGACCTGGCGGGGTTCTTCGGCCCGGGGTCTCTTCGTGGTGGATGAGCTCCTCAGCCAGCGGTCGCTCTTCGATCTGAGGCGCGGCGGCGACCGGCTCGTCCACCGTCGGCCACGCTTCTTCGATGCGCGGCTCGGCGCGCGCCGCGGTGGGCGGTGCGGTGCGCTCGCGCGGCGTGGTCGATGAGCGGCGGTATTCGTCGACAAGCTCCTCGAACAGACCGCGCAGCGCCTCCGACGCGACGGCGCGCATGTCCGACGGCGTCGCCGAAGCGACGGAGCGGCCGAGCGGCGCGATCGCGCCGCGCCGCTGCTGAGCGATGTCGTCCTGGAGCTGATCGTGCTCCTCGCGCAGGCGCTCGATCTCCTTCAGCAGCATCCGGCGCTCTTCGCGAGCTTGCTCGAGGATCTGCGTGGCCGTGGCATCGGCGCGCTCACGGATCTCGTAGGCCGCGCGCAGAGCGCTGGCGAGCGCCTCCTGGGCGGTGGCGTCGTACTCCTCGTAGATGCCAACGCGGCGCTGGGCAGCCTCAAGATCGGCCTGGAGCTGTGTGACGCGCTTGGCGAGCTCAGCCACCCGTAGCGACAGGGCGGTGACGATGTCGTTGGAGCTATTCACGCGGCCTTCGGCCAACGTGGACCGCCTTTCTTCCTCGCCTCTCCCCGCGTGCGGCCCCAGCGTACACTATTCAGGGGTGGCAAAGAAGGACAAGAAGATCAAGGACCAGGAGGCGCCGGTCGATCTCGCCTCCCGGATCGGCGCGCGTCCCGAGTCGTCGCCTGTTCCACCGGCGGCTCAGCCACCCAAAACGGCCGAGCCGCGGCCCCCGGCGCGCATCGACGCTCCGCTACCGCCGCGTCGCTCTGAGGAGCGCCCGCGTGAAGAACGTCTGCGAACGACGACGCCGCTGGATCCCAACACGATGGAATGGCCATCACCGATCCCGCCGCTCGACGCGCGCATCGAACCTGCCATCCCGTCCACGCGAACGCCGCCGGGTCCCGGTGAGACTGATCTCGTAGTGACACCGCTGCCGACGCCCGACGACTGGCACCGGTTCGAATTGGCGCTACGCCGCGTTCGTGGTGTGGGCCAGCTGAAGACGGAGTACTACCGGCACTCGGTCTTGAAGGTGCGGGTCAGCTACACGGGCGCCGACCGTCTCGCGCATCTGCTTCGCGCCGGTGTGCCCGGTTATCGCGTGCGCGTGATCGGCGAGGACCGGAGGACACTTCAGATCCTCGTCGCGTCGGAATCGGACGAACGCCGACCAGGCTGACCGACCCGTGCATGGCGTGCATACGCTCTAGACTCGCTTCGTGAGCTCTGATCTGGAACGTCGCGCGAAGCGAGTGCTTTCGCCACTACCCGGCCGCTACACCTGGCTCCCGCTCGACCGCGGCGAAGGAAGCTGGCTCATCACCAAGGATGGCCGGCGCGTGCTCGACCTCACCTGCGGCATCGCCGTCACGAACGTCGGCCACGCCCATCCGAAAGTCGTGAAGGCGATCAGCGAGCAGGCGGGAAAGCTGATGCACATCTCGACCGGCGTCGCGACGTACGAGTCGAACATCGCGCTCGCCGAGGCGCTCGGGACCGTGACGCCGCGCGGCCTCGACACCGTGTTCTTCGGGAACTCGGGCGCCGAGGCGGTCGAGGCGGCGATCAAGCTCTCGCGCCAGTACACCAAGCGCCAGGCGATCATCGCGTTCCGCGGCGGCTTCCACGGACGGACCGCCGGCGCCCTTTCGGTGACGACCTCCAAGTCGTCCTACCGCCTCGGCTACGGCGCGATGCTTCCCGAGGTCTACATCGCGCCGTACCCCTATGCGCTGACCTGCCCGATCAAACCGGCCCACGACCCGGCGGCCTGCGCGGAGCACTGCTTCGCGGAGCTCGAGACGATGCTCGAGCACGAGGTCCCGCCCGAGCATGTCGCGGCGATCCTCATCGAGCCCGTGCTCGGCGAGGGTGGCTACGTCGCGCCGCCGACCTCATTCCTGATAGCACTGCGGGAGCTCGCGACGCGCATCGGCGCGCTTCTCGTGATGGACGAGGTCCAGACGGGTTTCGGCCGCACCGGCGCGTGGTTCGCGACGCAGAAGCACGGCGTCGATCCCGACATCCTCGTCCTGGCGAAGGCCCTTGGCGGCGGACTGCCGCTGGGCGCCATCGTCACCACACGCGAGATGCAGGACAAATGGATCACCGGCACGCACGGCTCGACCTTCGGCGGAAATCCGGTGTCGTGCGCCGCGGGGCTCGCGTCTTTCGAGATCATCCGCGACGAGGGTCTCGTCGCTCGTGCGGAGCGTCTCGGTGAGCTGATGGTGAAGGAGCTCGCTCCGCTGCGTTCGGATCCAAGGGTGCGCGAGATCAGGCGTTTCGGTGCGATGGTCGCGATCGAATTCGACGCCAAGGCGACGGCGAAGGCCGCGATCGCCGGCGCGCTCGAGCGCGATGTGCTCCTCATCACGTGCGGGGCGCACGATCAGGCCGTGCGATTCATTCCCGCGCTCAACATTGCCGAGGACGACCTCCGGAAGGGTGTCCGCACCCTCGTCGAGGCCGCGACCGCCGCAGGGACACCGGCCGCCGTCTGACACCGGGCTGATCCCGGCCGGGACCCGCGACAGGCTCACGACCCGGACTCCGTTCAGTCCTGATTCAGCGTCGTCCGCGACACCGCCGCGTTGTAAGGAGCGCGGGGGAGGTAGGCGATGCAGACACCCGGGACGGCCCTGCTCGTCGAAGACGATCCTCAGGTCGCTGCGACGCTGCGGCGTCATCTGGTGCGCGCGGGCTTCATCGTCCATGAGGCGCACGGTGAGCGAGAGGCCGTCCGCCGTGCCGACGAGATCACCCCCGATGTCGTGGTCCTCGCGCTCGGGAAGGGCCAAGGCTCGGGAGCGCTGCGTCGCATCCGCGAGCTGACCACTTCCGGAGACGTTCCGCTGCTCGTGCTCTCGGCGGTACAGGACGTGACCACGAAGCTCGCCCTGTTCGATCTGGGCGCCGACGACGTCGTTGAGAACACCTGTGATCCAGCTGAGCTGATCGCGCGCGTGCGCGCGATCCTCCGGCGCGGCACGGACCGTCGTGCGGTGCGGCGCATCGGCCCACTGCGCATCGCGCTCGCGACGGGCGATGCCTGGCTCGCCGAACAACAGCTGGAGCTCACCAGCGGAGAGCGCGGCGTGCTCATCGAGCTCGCCCGCGCGTACCCGGGCCTCACGGCTCGAGCCGCCCTGGACCGTCGGCCTGACCAGGCGCACGACGTGAGTTCGAACGTGACCGAAGTACTGGTCGCGCGCCTCCGTCGAAAGATCGCCGCCGCCGGCGGTGGGATCGAGATCAACGCGGTCCGACGCGCGGGTTACGTGCTCAGACCGATGACGACCACGGCGGACATGCCCGTCTAGCAGCCGACCAGCATCCACTCTCGGTAGCGGCGACCACACGACAGTTTCGACACGCGCTTGCAATCCACTCACGACATTGCGGTCTTGACACGCCCATTTCACCGGCGTACGGTCAACCACCCCAACCCCTTGGGGCTCCCGGGCGGGCCGCCACAAGCAGTTGGGGGATGAGAGAAGGAGGCTGGCATGACCGTCCTGACGCGCGCCCTAGCGACCCCAAGCGCTCAGGTGGTCGTCCCTCTCCTCTTTACCGCGTCACACCGCGCACCGGCCTTCTCGGCCCGATAAGGGGGGTTCTTATGGCCATCACCGCGCTGCCGCAGGCGTCCGTCTCCGCGCCGGCCCCCAAACGGGGCCTGCGGCTGGAGCGCCACTTCACCCACGAAGGCGTGCATCCCTACGACGAGATCGACTGGGAGCTGCGCGACGCCGTCATTCCCGGCGAAAGCGGCAACGTCTTCGAGCAGAAGGGCGTCGAGGTACCGAAATTCTGGTCTGCCACCGCGACGAACGTGGTCGCCTCGAAGTACTTCCGCGGAAAGCTCACCTCGCCGGAGCGCGAGTGGAGTGTGAAGCAGATGGTCGACCGCGTCGTCGACCAGATCACCAGATGGGGGATCGAGGGCGGTTATTTCGCGAACGACGGGGACGCCGAGATCTTCAACCACGAGCTCAAGTACCTCATGGTCCGCCAGCACGCGTCGTTCAACTCACCGGTGTGGTTCAACATCGGCGTCGAGGGCGTCCCCCAACAGGCGAGTGCCTGTCAGCCATATCGCGCACGCGTGAGCACGCCGTTCGGGTTGAAGCAGATCGGTGAGATCGTCGAGAACAATCTCGTTGGGCTCCCTGTTTACGACGCCAATGGCTTGACCCTCGTTACCGCGACGAAGCGAAATGGCCGGAAGCGCGTCGTCCGGGTCGAGCTTACGAATGGCGCATTTGTCGAGGCTACTGCCGACCATCTTGTCTCCATCACGCCCACGTATCGGAACGAAGAGCCCGCGAAATGGATGCGCGTCGACGAGCTTCAGGTTGGCATGCGTATGCGTCTCCAGACCGACCGCGTTGCCTCGATGGCGGGCCAGGCCGTGCCGGTGCTGCAGGCAGCCGAGGTCATAGTTCGGCAGCTCGCGGCTGTAACCGCTGGCAGAGGATCGGACAGCTTCGACCTCGAGGAGTTCGTCACCCTGCGCCTCGCGGACGGTGACGTTGACGTCTCCGAAGCAGCCCTCGCTGGTTGGCTTCAGGGCGATGGTTTCGTCGGCCAGTACGACCACGGCACCAACAACTCGCTCACGATCGAGTTCGAGGTTGCCAATGCCGAGGAGCGTGCCTGGGTTCTTGGGCACCTCGACGTCGTATTCCCGAACGTCCACAGAAATGAGGGCCTACATCCGAAGCTACCCGAGTACCGAAAGATTCGCCTTTACGGGGAAGTGCTCCGGACGTTCGTCATGAAGTACGGATTGCTCAATCGTCGTGGTGCGATTCGTGTGCCAGACCCCATCTGGGCCGCGCACCCATCCGCGGTGAACGCCTATCTCAAGAGCGTCTTCCAGACGGATGGGTACATGAGCGTGCGACGCGAGCGGCGCTCCATCACAGGCTCCTATGGAAGCACCACGATCGGCCAGCAAGGCGTGGCCGAGGTTGCCACGATAACCAAGGGCTGGATGGAAGACGTCCAGTTGCTGCTGCTTTCGCGAGGGATTTACAGCAGGCTCTTCCGGAAGCGCGAGAAGCGCTCAGATCGCGAAGACACGTGGGTCGTTTCGATCGGCTTCCGGAGCGAGCGGGCGAAGTTCGCTGAGCAGATCGGATTCGTTGCGGCGGCGAAGCAGTCCAAGCTGATTGAGTCCCTCGCCTTTGCAGGAAAGCGTTGTTCCCCTGAGCGGGCCGAGCGCATCAAGAGGATCGTCGACCTTGGCGAGGAGGATGTCTTCGACATTCAGACACTCTCCGGCGAGTACCTCTCGAACAACATCGTCGTGCACAACTGCTTCATCCTCTCTGTCGACGACGACATGCACTCGATCCTCGATTGGTTCAAGAACGAGGGCGTGATCTTCAAGGGTGGCTCAGGGTCCGGGATCAACGTGTCGCACATCCGCTCAAGCCGCGAGCAGCTCTCCGGCGGCGGTTACGCCTCCGGGCCGGTCTCATTCATGCGCGCCGCCGACTCTGTCGCCGGCTCGATCAAATCGGGTGGCACGACGAGGCGCGCGGCGAAGATGGTCGTCCTCGACACGGACCACCCCGACGTGCGCGAGTTCATCTGGTGCAAGGCCAAAGAAGAGAAAAAGGCCTGGGCCCTGGGCGAGATGGGCTACGACATGAGCCTCAACGGCGAGGCCTGGCAGTCGATCCAATTCCAGAACGCCAACAACTCGATTCGTGCCACCGACGACTTCATGAAGAGCGCAATGGCGAGTGAGCCGTGGAACCTCACCGCGCGCACCGACGGCGAGGTGCTGGACACGGTCAATGCGCGCGAGCTACTGCGGGAGATCGCTGAGGCGACATGGCAGTGCGGCGATCCAGGCATGCAGTTCGACACGACGATCAATGACTGGCACACCAACCCGGTGTCTGGTCGCATCAACGCCTCTAATCCCTGTAGTGAATATCTGAGCATCGACGACTCGGCATGCAACCTCGCGTCGCTCAACCTCATGCGGTTCCTCCACTCCGATGGTGAGTTCGACGTGGGGCGCTTCGCGCGTGCCGTCGACGTCGTGTTCACCGCTCAGGAGATCCTGGTCGGCTTCTCGGACTACCCGACGCCGGCGATCAGCGCGAACGCGGTAACGCACCGACAGCTCGGTATCGGCTACGCGAACCTCGGAGCGCTGCTCATGCAGCGCGGTCTCGCCTACGACTCGAACGAGGGGCGCGCGTACGCGGCCTCGATCACAGCGCTCATGACCGGCGAGGCCTACGCGCAGTCAGCGCGCATGGCCGCCGCCGTCGGAGCGTACGAGGCGTACCCGAGGAACAAGAGCGGGCACGACCGCGTCATGGAGAAGCACCGCGCGGCGGTGTACCGGATCATCGCCGACCTCGTACCGCCGACCCTGCTCTCGGCCGCACGCCAGTGCTGGGACGACGCCGTCAGCCTCGGAAGGGTCAGTGGCTATCGGAACGCGCAGGCGTCGGTGCTCGCTCCGACCGGAACGATCAGCTTCATGATGGATTGCGACACGACCGGCGTTGAGCCGGACATCGCGCTCGTGAAATACAAGCGCCTCGTCGGCGGCGGGATGCTGAAGCTCGTCAACGGCACCGTCCCCGCCGCGCTGCGCCGTCTGGGCTACACCGAGACCAGTGGTTCAGCGATCACGGCCCACATCGAGCAGCAGGGCACGATCGAAGGCGCGCCGGGTCTGAAGGAAGAGCACCTCGCGGTGTTCGACTGCGCCTTCAGGCCGCAGAACGGTCAGCGCTCGATCAGTCACATGGGTCATATCAAGATGATGGGCGCGGTCCAGCCCTTCATCTCCGGCGCGATCAGCAAGACGGTCAACCTGCCCGAGACCGCGACGGTCGACGATGTCGCCGAGGCGTACCTCGAGGCCTGGAAGCACGGCGTGAAAGCGATCGCGATCTACCGCGACGGCAGCAAGAAGGTCCAGCCGCTCTCGGTCAACGCTGACGCCAGCAACACCAAGACCGCCGCCCCATCGATCCTCACGGTCGAGCGCATCGTCGAGGTCAACCGGCCGCAGCGGCGGCGGCTGGCCGACACGCGTGAGTCGCTCACGCACAAGTTCTCGATCGAGGGCCACGAGGGCTACATCACGGTTGGCAAGTTCGAAGACGGGACGCCCGGCGAGCTCTTCGTCACGATGGCGAAAGAGGGCTCCACGCTCTCAGGAATGATGGACGCCTTCGCGACGAGCATCTCGCTCCTGTTCCAGTACGGAGTTCCGCTCACGCATCTCGTCGAGAAGTTCGGTTACATGCGGTTTGAGCCGTCCGGCTGGACCGGCAATCCCGAGATCGGGATGGCCAAGTCGATCGTCGATTACGTCTTCCGCTGGCTCGGTCATCGCTTCCTGACGGCCGACGAGAAGGTCTACATGGGCCTCACGCGCACCAGCGAGGTCGTCGCTGACCCGGCCGCGCAGCAACAACGTCTCGAGCAGATCGTCTCGATCGCCCCACCGCCTATCACGGATAACTTCACCATCGCGAGTCCGTCCCCTGTTCGGGGGATGAGGCTCAACTCGACACCCGATGCGCCGCCGTGCCCTCGCTGTGGCTGGCTCACCGTACGAAGCGGTACCTGCCACAAGTGCGAGAACTGCGGGGAAACGACCGGGTGCTCATAACTCCCTAGAAAGGCTCTGGCCGGCCCGCCCGCTGGCCAGTCCGCCTCCGATGGCCCGGCACTCCCTGCTCCCCTGGGGTGCCGGGCCTTCTTTTGCCCATTTGTCACAGAACTGTCATCTGGACCACAAATTGCGTAAGAGTTGTTGGTTACAAATCTGACGCGGATTGAAAGGAACGATGCGACTCTTTCGTTCGTCTCAGATGCAGTGCTCAGAATGAATCGCCGGGTGCTGGTGGGCACCGGATCGGGAGGCCTTTCCACATGGCAGTAGCCGCCAGCCAGGGCGAACGCGGTGCGCGACGCAGCCGCGGGCTCTCGCTGAAATTCGTGGTCCTCCCACTCACGACCCTCGCCGCCGCGGCGGCGATCGTGGTCGCGGCTCCTTACCTCTACGCCGCGCGAGCGCTGCCGGGTGTCGCGGTCGCCGGTGTGCACGTCGGCTCTCTCGATGCGGCCGCGATCCATTCACGACTCGACACCGAGCTCACGCGCCCGTGGTCGGGGCGCGCTGTCGTCGCAGTGCACGACGGCCAGAGCTGGCGGACCACCAACGGTGACCTCGCCGTCTCGCCGGACGTCGACACGGCCGTCGCGGCCGCGCTCGCATACGGGAAGAGCGGATCGCCGCTGGACCAGGCCGGCGCTTGGGTGGACGCTCTACGCGGACAGGCGCAGGTCCCACTGACGCTGCGCGCCCAGGGCGACGCCCTCGACCGGTGGGTCGCAGGCATTGCAACGGCCATCGACCGCCGGGCGGTTTCCGGCGAGATCGCGCTGTCGGCCAAGGGTCTGACGCTCACCGAGCCGGTCCTCGGTCGAGAGCTCGACCGGGTGGCTGTCACGGCCTCGGTGCTGGCCGCCCAGACATTCGACGACCGCGAGATCGATCTCCGCGTTCGCGCGATCTATCCCGCGGTCGACGAGTCGGGCTACCGCGACGCCGTCGCGCGGGCGAGTGCGGTGCTCACTCCGATCGAGGTGGTCGTCGAGGATCGACGCATCGCCGAGGACGCGACAGCTCTGGCGACCCTGCTCACCATCGATCGCGTCGCCGCGCGACCCGACGAGCTCCCCGCGCTGCCGATCGATGCGATCGCTCCCGCGGCGCGTTATCGCTACATCGTCGCGCTGAAAGAGGAGCGCCTGAAGGAGTGGGTGACCGCGGTCGCGGCGCAGCTCGACCGACCGGCGAAGAGCGCGCTGTTCACCGTGAACCCCGACGGCATCGCGTCCGTCGTCCCGGGCGCGACCGGCATTCGCGTGACACAGGACAAGCTGATCGCGCAGCTGGGCGCCGATCTGCTGCGGCCGGCCGTGGGCACGCGTAACGTCGCGGCGCCAGCGGCGGTCGAAACGCCGGCGTTTTCGACGGAGCAGGCGAATTCGTGGTTGCCGAAGATCTCCCGCACGTCGACGTTCACGACCTATTACCCGCCGAGCGCGTCGCGCCACGCGAACATCGCGACCGGGTCGGCGCAGTTCGACGGCGTCGTGATCCTGCCCGGTCAGACGTTCTCGTTCTGGGAGCTCATCGGACCGGTCACCGTCCAGCGCGGCTACGCGTTCGCCGGCGCGATCATCAACAACCGCTCGGACGAGAACGTCATCGGTGGCGGCCTCTGCCAGGTCTCGACGACGATGTTCAACGCGGTCTCGAAGCTCGGCTACGAGATCGTCGAGCGCCACGCCCACGGCTATCTCATCGACCGCTACCCGCTGGGGCTCGATGCCGCGGTCTTCGATCCGGGCGTCGACCTCAAGTGGAAGAACGACACGGATGCTCCGGTCTTCCTCTGGTCGTGGAACGACGCGACGAGCGTGACCTTCGATGTGTGGAGCGTTCCCACGGGTCGCACGGTCGTCTTCAGCAACGCGGTGCAGCGCAACTTCGTCGATGTTCCCGCGGACCAGCCGGCGGATCCCGCGTTCATTCCCGGCGCAAAGGTCGCGGGGCGCGACGTGATCCGCACCCGCACTGTGTACGACGGCGGTGGAAAGGTCCTTTATCAGGACACATTCTTCAGTCACTACGCGCCGGTGTGGGGCGGTCCCCTTCCAGCGCCAGCTCCGCCAGCGCCCTAGATTCGCGCGCGTTCTTAGCCCGCCTCGCACGACCGAGCCGGGACTAAACGTCCCGCTGAGCGGGTGAGCAGCCGAGATAACGGGCTGACAGGCGAGCCGTTAGACGACCGTGGTGGGAGTAAGCCGCCCGGAAGAGCTGGACCGCCTCATCGAAAGCGTGGCACGTGGGGAGCGCGAACTGGCGTCGGTCCGCGACGCGAAACTTCGCGAAGCCGTGCGCGTTGCGCTGCGCATGCAGATGAACGCTCAGATCGGACTCGACGCGCTCGCGCGGGCGCGGATGCGCGACCGCGTTCTTGGTTCGCTCCGACCCCGCAGGCCGACGCTCATTGATCGCGCCGCGGTCGCGTTCGAGATGCTCGCGAAGCCGGCGCCGTACGCGGTGCGTGTGATCGTCGTCATGGCACTCTGCATCGCGACCGTCGCCGGTGCGACCGTCGCGGGCGCGGACACACTTCCCAACGATCCCCTCTACTCATTGAAGCTCGCCGGTGAGGATCTGCGCCTGACGCTCGCGCGGAGCGCCGAGGATCGCGCTGGTGTGCAGCTCTCGATCGCGGAGCACCGCCTCGCGGAAGCGGAGGCGCTCGCGACGACGGGTAGGGATGAGGACACGCTGGTCGCGTCGAGCACGTACTCGCAGCAGATCGCGGAGGCCGCGGCCGAACTGGCCGAGCTCGAGGCGCTGCAACCCGAAGTGGTGGCGCTCGTGGCTCAGCTCGACGATCGTTACAACGAGCAGCGCTCACGGATGCAGGTGCTCGCCTCGAGGCTGTCGGCGGACCCCGCCACCGTGCGCGCGTCGGAGATCCTCGCGGTGGCCGCGGCGCCGACGCTCGCGCCAGGCCTTGTCGGGGTGCAGCGCATCGCGGAGACCGCCGCCGGCGTTGCGGAGGACCTGGCCGCGCACAGTCCGTCCCCGGTCACGCCCCGCGCCAGCCCGCAACCTCGCGCGTCCCGGACCATCGAGGTCGTTCGCCGGAACGCGGAGCAGGCGCGTGCCGCGGCGGACCGCGCGAAGGCCAAGAACGGCAAGAACGGCAAGGCCAAGGTCGTCGGCGAGAAGGGTTCGGACGAGCGATCGGACGACCGGTACGACGACGATCCCGACTACCGCGACTACCGCGCCGACCGCGACTGACCGCCGGGCGTTAGAGCGCGCGGCGAAGTAGGTCGAGCGCGCCGAGCAGCGCGCGGCGGCGTCCCTCAACGAGCGAACCGAATCGGATCGTCGCGCTGCGCGGACGATCTGGCGTCCAGATGCGCAGCTCGGCGGTCTGCTCGCCGTGTGGGATGACCAGACGCACCTCGGGGGCCGGACGCACGTCACCCAGGAGCTGCATGAGCTCGTCGGTGTCGGCCATCGGGCGCACGAAGCCGCGCGTGTACCACGACGCCGAGCCCGGCGACTCGGCCAGCACGCGCGCGACGTCGCCACCCGACAGAGACTCGGCGGTCGCGAGATGCCAGCCGCGTTCGCTGAGCCCGCGGCCGATGACCGAGCCGAGTGTGTCGTCATCTGTGCCCCACACGTACTGACCGAGGCGCTCGCGGACCTGCGCCTCCATCCGCGCGATGCGCGCGTCCATCGTGGCAGGGTCGACGTCCTTATCCGTGATCCGCACGTGCACGCCGTCGTTCTTGGCTTTTGTGACAACGGTCGGTGCGGTCGAACGCACGAGCTCGCCAAGCGCTTCTTCAGCCGTGGATTCGCCGACGCCGAGCATTTTCAGCGTGCGCGACCGGAGCACGGCGCCCGCGACGAGGGTCGGCTCGACGTGGTGCTCCCACATTGAGGTCATCTCGCGGGGCACGCCGGGCATCGCGATGATCCGCCTGTCGTTCTTTCGCACGTCCCAGCCCGGCGCCGTGCCGTTGGGGTTCGGCAGCGCGCGCGCCGATGGGATGAGCCAGGCCTGTTTTCGGTTGCGCTCGGCCATCGGTACGCCGCGGGTCGCGAACCACTCGCGAAGGTCGCGCTCCAGGACCGCATCGACCGCCGGCTCCTCGCCGAGGGCGGCGGCGATGGTCTCGCGCGTCAGGTCGTCCTCGGTCGGTCCGAGCCCGCCCGTCGTGATGACGAGGTCCGACCGGCCAAGGGCCCGATCGAGCGTCTCCCGGAACCGGGCCGGGTTGTCGCCGACGGTCGAGATATACAGGCAATCGATGCCGAGGTCCGCCAGCCGCGACGCGAGGTACTGGGCGTTCGTGTCGACGATCTGGCCGAGAAGCAGCTCGGTGCCGATGGAGAGGATCTCGGCGCGCACTCGGTGACCTCCTCGTCTGCCCCGCTGGCACGGCACTTGCATTTGTGGTCCGCAACGACTTTAAGAAATCCCAACCCTTCCCTTCCTCACCACGAGACCCCGCCGAAAGGCGGGGTTTTGTGGTTCTAGGGGGTCGGGATTCCTAGGGTACGATGCCCCGGTCCGAGACCGCCCGGGAGGTGAGTTGTGGCGAACGGCTACTGCGTCAAGTGCAAGGCCTCGCGCGAGATCAAGGACG
>JANNHF010000111.1:0-5642 GCA_031404235.1 Chloroflexota bacterium | reverse complement strand
TCACCATCGTCGGTGCCGAGGGCAGCATCACGCTCAATCCCGACGGCACGTTCGGCCCCGGCTCCAAGATCAGCGTCGACATGACGACGGTGACGACCGATGACCGCCAGCGCACGGACTCGATCAAGCGCGACCCGCTCGAGGTCACGCGCTTCCGGACCTCGGAGCTCGTGCCGAAGACGACCGCGGGTCTGGCGCTGCCTCTGGCGCTGCCTCTGGCGCGGTCAGGCGACTTCGCATTCCAGCTGACCGGCGATCTGACGCTGCACGGCGTCACGAGATCTGTGACGTTCGACGTGAAGGCAACGCGCTCGGATGGGAAGCTCATCGCCACCGCCACAGCGGATCCCAGCTGGAAGTTCGGCGACTTCGGCATGCGCCCGCCCAGCTCGTTCTCGGTCCTCTCCATCGTCGACGAGATCCGGATGGAGTTCGCGCTGGTCGCGAACGAGGTTAGGGCCTAGCGGGCGTCGCGAGGGTCCGGCGGCGGCGCGAAGACGTAGCGGATCGACAGGGCCGCGATCGCGGCACCGATCAATGGGCCGATCCAATACACGTACCAGTTGTCGAAGAACGCGGCCGGGACCGCCGTCGCGACGTGACGCGCGGGATTCATCGCGGCGCCGGTGAGCTGTCCGCCCATCAGGATGTCGGTCGCGACGGTGAGTCCGATGCCGAACCCCGCGATGCGCGGCGCAAGTGGCGAGACCGCGGTGCCGTAGACGGCCCACACCAGGAAGATCGTTAGGAGCGCCTCGACGCCGATGGCCACCGGCACGCTCACGCCGTTCGCGAGCGCGGGTGTCCCGAGGTGCGTCTTATCGATCGCCGCGAGCGCGAAGTCGAACACGCCGCGCAGCGCGAAGCCGGCCAGCAGACCGCCGGCAAGCTGCGCGACCCAGTAGGTGGGCAGGCGTGACCAGGGATGCCGGCCCACGATCGCGAGCGCGAACGTGACCGCGGGATTGAAGTGCGCACCGGACAGCGCTCCGAACGCGGACACGGCGACGGCGAGCGCGATGCCCTGCGCGAGCGCGATCGCGACGAGGCCGCCGCCGCTGCCGTTCGCGTCGGCGATGATCGCGCCGGCTCCGAGGAAGATGAACCAGAACGTGCCCGCGGCTTCCGCAAGCAGCGCGCGAGTGTGCCCGCCCATCAAGCGTCCCTCCCTGGTCCGTCGGGTATTGTCCACGCGTGGCAGATTTCCGTCCCGTCGAAGCAGCGAAGGCGCGCATCCTCAGCATCCGCTCTGCGCCCGCTGACACGACCGTGAAGGACGCGAACGCGGAGTGGATCGAGGTCCAGACGACGCTCGACAGTGATCTCGCGAATTGGCGACTTCAGCGCCTGCGAGCGCTCTGGCGCGAGGAAGTGTCGAAGCCGGTCGAGTGGGAATGGGTCTACACCTGGGGCTCGCCGGCCTTCGTGCGCGCCGGGGAGATCTACCGGATCCATTCCGGCTCGCGCGTGCGCGCCGCGACGCATCCCCTCGCCGACGATCTGGTGGGCGGCCGCAAACACGTGTACGTGGCCGGTCCGGTCGCCGCGGCGCGCCTTCTCTGGCTGCGCGGCGACTACGGACGCCTGCTCGACGCGTTTGGAACGGTCATCGACGAGATCGTGGTGTGGCCCCCCGAGGCCGCGCCGCAGAAGACCGAACAGCCCGCTTCGCCGCGGTGACGCGCCTCGCCGCGGTGACGCGCCTCGCCGCCGTGACGCGCTTGGCGGGCCGGTACTGCTTCGTCTTCACCGCGATCTTGCGGATGAGCTTCTCCAGCACGGTTACGCCGATACCCGGGCCGGTCGGCACGCGCATGGTGCCGTCCGGCTGCACCGTGAACGGCTCGCCGATGATCTCCGTCGCGAAGTAACGCTCGGACGCCGAGACGTCGCCGGGCAGGCTGAAATTCGGCAGCGAGGCGAGATGCACGTTGTGCGCACGGCCGATGCCCATCTCGAGCATGCCGCCGCACCACACCGGAACCCGCGCCGCGCGGCAGACGTCGTGGATGCGACGCGCAGAGGTCAGGCCGCCGACCCGCCCGGCCTTGATGTTGATGACCTTCGTCGCGCCGAGCTCGATCGCCTTGCGTGCGTCGTCGCCGGTGTGGATCGACTCGTCGAGACAGATGGGCGTCGCGATCTGCCGCTGCAGCTCCGCATGGTCGACGATGTCGTCGTGCGCGAGCGGCTGCTCGATCATGGTCGGCGCATACGCGTCGATGCGTTTGAAGAGCGGCGCGTCGGCGAGGGTGTAGGCGGAGTTGGCATCGAGCATGAACGGCAGCTCCGGGAACGCGCCGCGGATCGCCTCCGCGACCGAGCCGTCCCAACCGGGCTTGATCTTCACCTTTACGCGCTGGTAACCGGACGAGAGCTCGCGGCGGATGGTCTCGAGCAGATCTTCGATCGATGGCTGGATCCCGATCGCGACGCCGCACAGGATGCGGTCCCTCGTCCCGCCGAGGAGCTTTGACAGCGAGCGGCCGTCGCGCTTCGCGAAGAGGTCCCAGATCGCCATCTCCAGCGTGGCCTTCGCCATACGGTGCTCGCGGATCCACCCCAGGATGCGCTCGGTGTCCTCGGGCTGATGGAGCTCGGCCGCGAGCAGCGCGGGGATGATGATCTCGTCGAGCGCGTACCAGATGGTCTGCGGCGTCTCGCCCGAGTACCAGGGGAGCTCCGGCGCGACGCTCTCGCCCCAGCCGACGGCGCCCTCGGATTCCACGCGGGCGATGACGCGCGTTTGATGCGTCTCGCGCGAGCCGCTCGTCTCGTAGGCGCGCTTGAGTGGAAGGCGCAACAGGAACAGCTCGACACGTTCTATTCGCATGACCAGCTCATTCCTTTCGTTCGGACGAGCCCGGCTCTGCCGGCCTCGTCCGTGCCTTATTCGTCGGTGTCGACCACTGCCGCATCGCGGCGCGGCCGCGGCACGAGCAGGTACGCGCCGCGGCCGTCCGCGCCGCGCAGGAACTCGACGGCCGCGTAGCCGCGCGCGAACGCTGGCTCGATCGCCTCACGTACCGCGAGGCGCCACGCGAGGGCGGCCTCCCCGTCGCGCGCTTTCAGCTCCTGGAACTGCGCGGGTATCTCCAGGAGCAGATGCGTTTCGTCGCCCGCTGGCGCGACCTTCCCGGGACGCTCGCCATCGGCGCGGAGGGTGTAGGCGATGCCCTCGCCTTCGGCCTGCTCCAGCGTGGGCGGCCGGTCCTCGCCCCTCAACCGCTTGTAGGTCCGGTCGTGACCGATCGGCCACTCGACGTAGAGGCGGTCCGACGGCAGGCCTGCGTTCAGCTTGTCGGGCATCGGACCATAGAAGTCCCGGTGGTACTCGCGCGTGAACGCGCCGAGCTTGGCGAAGTTGAACGTGGCGTTGCGCGACTCGAGCGGATCCATGGTCCAGCCGATCACCTCGATGCCCTGATCGAGGCAGTGGTCGCGCTGTGCTTCCTTGAGGGCCTTCGCGAGGCCGCTGCCGCGGTACGCCTCGCGTACGGCCAGCATGTGCGAGTGATGACGGAAGTGGTAGTCGTAGATGCCGACGAAGCCGAAAACGAAACCAGCCGCGCGTTCGTCACCCTCGGCATAGCCAAGGCCGACGAAGCCTCCGTTATGCGCGACCGCGAGCAGCAGCTGCGGCGGGATGACCACGTCGCCGCTCCACACCTCCTCCTGAATGGGCACGGTGGCGGCGCAGGCGGCGATGTCTTGCGCGGTCTCGATCCGGAACGACACAGGTGCGAAGTATCCCCCGGACCATTACCATCCCGCCGTCATGCCCGTCAGCACCGATTTCCTCAAGAAAGTCTCCTGGTTCGAGGACCTCGACCAGAAGTCGCTCGACGCGATCGCGAACGCGGCCGTCGAGCAGCGCTACCAGCCGGGGCAGGAGATCGTGCGGCAGGGCGACACCGGCGTCGGCGCCTTCATCATCCGCTCCGGCAAGGTCGACATCGTGCAGGACAAGGGCGGCAAGGAGATCAAGCTCGCGACGCTCGGGCCGGGAGATGTCTTTGGCGAGATGGCGCTGCTCGACGAGTTCCCGCGCTCGGCGAGCGCCCGCGCGGTCGAGCCAACGACGGCGCTCGGCATCCAGCGCTGGCACTTCCGCGGCATCCTGGAGAGCCATCCGCAGATCGCGCTCGCGCTGCTGCCGATCCTGACGCGACGCATCCGCAACGCGGAGGCGCAGCACGCCGAGGTCATCGCGCGGAACTAGATAGCCCGCGCGGTCTCAGCGCGACGCGGAGAAATTCAATTTGTATGTGCCCGTCGCGTCCGCGCCGCGCGCCGCGCGCACGCGGATGAAGTACGCGCCGGGATCGCGAACGACGTAGTCCACACGCGCGATGCGGTCGGGGCCGGTGTTGACCTCCGGTCCGACCTCCGTCCCTGATCCGTTGAAGATCGCGAGTCCGCCACTCGGAAGCGTGTCGGCGCGGAGCGTCACCACGATCGTCACGTTGTCGGGGATCATGATCCGGAAGAAGTCGACGTCGTCCGCCGGTGCGATCAAGCCGTCGTGCGTTCCCGCCGTGATCACCGCGGCGGTGGCTGGTGTGTTGCCATAGTCGTCGGCCGCGGTCGCTCCGGTCGGCAGTGGCGTAGGCGCGACGGAGGGTGCCAGGGTCGGAACGGTCGTCGGCGCGACCGTTGGGGCCACAGTTGGTGCGACCGTCGCCGGGGTGGTCGGAACGACGGTCGGCGCCGTCGTCGGCGCGAGAGTCTGCTGAAGGGTGCTCTGCGGTGCGTTCGTGCGATCGACGCCTGCGGCCCGCTCGTTCCCACCGCGCAGCGCGAGGATCGCGAGGATCAGCACCAGCAGCCCGGGCACGATCGCGCGGCGCCAGGGGAATCCGGCGCGCGCCTGTGGAGCGGTCATGACCGCCGCAGCAGCGCCGCCGCCCGAAACGGCTGGCGCGATGACGGTCGGCAAGGTCGGCTCGGCCGGCGGCGGCGGCACCACGCGCGCGACGGGGCTGACCAGATCCGACGGCGACACGAACGGCGAGGCCGCGGCGGCGATGGGCGTCGCGGCGACGATCGGTGGCTGTGACGGGCTGGTGCCTGGAGTCAGGAATGCGGCCGGCGGAAGCGGCGGCAGCGAGTACTGCGATCCCGCCAGCCCTCGGACGAAGTCGCCCGCCCGTCCGAAACGGTCCTCAGGCTTCTTCGCCAGCGCCCGGATCAGCGCGGCCTCGGCACCGGGCGGCAGCACGACGCCGAGCTGGCTCGGGAGCGGCACCGGCTTGTTCACGTGCGCCATGAGCGCCGAAAGCGGATTATCCGACGGGAACGGATGGCGGCCCACGAGCATCTGGTAGGCGATGATCCCCAGCGCGTACTGATCCGCCGCAGGTCCCGCGGCTTCCGCGCCGCCGGCCAGCTCCGGCGCCATGTAATCGGCGGTGCCCATGAGCGATCCGGCCTGCGTCATGCCCGATCCCGGCCCGACGATCTTCGCGAGACCGAAGTCGGTGAGGACGGGCGTCCCTTCACGGGTCATCAGCACGTTCTGCGGCTTGATGTCGCGGTGCACGATCCCGCGAGCGTGCGCGTAGTCGAGCGCGGCCGCGATCGGTCCGAGGATCCCCATCGCATAGTCGAGCGGAAGCGGTGTGCCGAGCTGGTCCGCCAGC
>JANNHF010000110.1:0-2042 GCA_031404235.1 Chloroflexota bacterium | reverse complement strand
GAGGTGGACCCGGAGTTCATCGAGCACGCACCGCGTCACTGGGCGGCCTGCCACTTCCCGGGGGCTTAGCCGCGCACTAGCGCCGAGCGGGTCCTGCCGCGGGGTCCTACGCCGCCCGCGGCCCGCAGTCCGGCGCGGGCTGCGATCAGGCCGTGCGGGCTCAGCATTACGCGTCGATCAACAAATTGCTGAACACCGAGCAGCCCTACCTGCGCTCCGGCGGCGCTCCTCGCGGCCGCGCCGGACCATCGCGGCCTCCGGCCGGGCACTTTCTCCCCGTACTCGGACGTGGAGCGTTGGCGGCTACAGAAATGAACGGCCGGCGACGCTCGCGCGTATAGCCGGATGAAGCGGCGGAGTGTGTCGCTCGATACACTTCGTCGGTTGTGTGGGTAGCGCAACGGAGCAAGAGGGGGATACATGGCAGCAAAGCCGCGCACCGGAAGGATCCTCATCGCGGTCTTCGCGGCGACCATGCTGGTCGCGACGGCTTGCACGCCAGGCGGCCCGACGGCCAGCGGCGCGCCATCGGCGACCGCCGCGGCGTCCGGGACGGAGAAGCCGCAGCAGGGCGGCCGGATCATCGAGGGGTCGACTAGTGACATCGCCACGATGCAGCCGGCCCTGGCGAACGACAACGCGTCGAGCCGGATCATCAACCTGATCTACGACAACATCCTGGCGCAGGACGCCAAGACCGGCGAGGTGAAGGGGAAGCTCGCGACCTACAGCGCATCGAGCGACGGCCTGACCTACACCTTCGAGATGAACGCCAGGGCGAACTGGTCTGACGGCAAGCCGATCATCGCCGAGGACTACCTCACCATGTTGAAGGTGATCGGCAAGAGCCCGAAGTCACTGCGCAAATCCTCGTACCAGGACGTGCAAGGCTTCAATGAGTTCTGCGCGCCCGCCGGAACGGGGAAGTGCACGGCGACCGCGTCCGCCATCTCGGGCGTGACGATCGACAGCGCGAACCCGAAGAAGTGGTCGGTAAAGATGACCCAGGTGTCGTGCCCGGCGATCCTGGACCTGAACTCGTTCGGGCCGCTCCCCGCGCATGTCTTTGGGAAGTACCTGACGGCGACGTCGAAGCCTGAGGACATCGACAATGCGCCGGAGAACACGGCGCCGACGGTATTCAGCGGTCCGTTCAAGTTCAAGGAATGGCGCAAGGGCGACCAGATCATCCTCGCCAGGAACGAGACGTACTGGCAGGGCGCGCCGCAGGTGGACGAGTTTGTCTACAAGGTGGTGGCCAACTCGACGGCCATCACGAACGGCCTCAAGACCGGCGAGCTTACCTTCGGCCTGATCCTCGCGAGGGATCTCGCCGATATGCAGACCGTGGACAGCGTGAAGATCACGAAGTATCAGAACCTCGGCTACACGTTCATCGGCTGGAACACCGCCAGCCCAAGCGCGACCGGCCTCGCGGACAAACGCGTCCGCCAGGCGCTGACGTACGGCATCGACATGGACGCGGTCATCAAGGCCGTCGTCTTCGGTGAGGCGACCAAGAACGTCGCTCATCACGTACCGGTCCAGTGGGCGTACCCGAGCGCCCCGCGCGAGCAGTACAAGTACGACAAGGCCAAGGCCGAGCAGCTTCTGAAGGACGCCGGCTGGGTCAAGGGATCCGACGGCATCCTCGCCAAGGACGGCAAGAAGTTCAGCCTGACGATCTCGACGAACTCCGGCAATCAGGAGCGCGAGACGCTCGCCCAGGTCGCGGCCGACCAGTACAAGCAGCTCGGCATCGACGCCAAGGCCCGTCCGGAGGCGTTCCAGGGCCTGGTGACCAAGCTCCAGACCGGCGACCAGACGCTCGAGGCGACGATCATCGGTTGGGGCCTCGGCGGCGACGCCGATCCGTACCAGACCTGGCACTCGAGCCAGATCCCTGACCCGGCCACGAAGAAGACCGGGTTCGGCTTCACGTACTTCAAAGACGCCGCGATGGACAAGGCCATCGAGGAAGGGCGCAACCCGTCGAACGGCGATTGCTCCACCGCCGCCCGCAAGAAGCAGTACGAGACCTT
>JANNHF010000109.1:0-3768 GCA_031404235.1 Chloroflexota bacterium | reverse complement strand
TCCCTGCTTATTGCACCGGATAAATTTGCGCCATAGAATAGGCAAATACAGCAAAAGCGATACTGCCAATCAGAGCCGATCGCGAAGCAGTACGACATCGTCATCGCCGGAGTGGGAAAGCCGAAGGACTCGAGCCTGTACCAGGCGTCTCGCGCCGCGACGTATCTGCGCTTCGCGCCGACGCCGGTGGTGCGCGAGGGCGGGGCGATCATCATCGCCGCCCAGCTCGAGGAGGGCGCCGGGGAGGGAGCGGGGGAGCGACGTTTCTTCGCCGCGCTCGAGCGCGCGGAGTCGCCCGCGGCGGTCGTTGAAGCCGCGCGGCACCACTTCGAAGGTGGTGAGCAGCGGGCGGTGATGCTCGCGCTGACGCTGCAGCACTGTTTGGTGGTCATCGCGGCCTCCGAGGCACCGGAGGTCGTGCGGCTCGCGAAGCTGCGCGCCGCGGTCGACGTGGAGGAGGCGCTGGATATCGCCTACGAGCACATCGGCCGGCCGGCGCGTGCGAGCGTGCTGCTCGTGCCGCATGCGCTCCATACGCTACCGGTCGTAGGGCCGTCCACAGGCGCGTGACCGCCGGCGGTGGCTTCCAGACTATGTCGAGGGTTACGCCGAGCTTGGCCTGGAACTTTCGCTGGCCGAAGCGCGCGCACGGCTCGAGTCGTGGACGGGGAACTCGCTCGCTCGGCTCGGAGCCGCCGCGTGACCTGGCACGTCACTCGCTAGAGTCCCGCCGTGGGCTGTTGTCTGATGGGCTGTCTGCGCCTCCTGTTCTTCCAGCTCTGGAAGGTGATCCTCGCCGCCATCGTCGCGCTGGTGTTCGCGCGCGTCGACTCGTACGTCGAGGGCCGCTACCCGGACAGCAGCGCGGGCAAGGCCTGGCGCGCGTATCGCGGACGGCGGAAGAAGAAGGTCTAGCCGCCTGACGCGGGACCGTGAGGAGGTCTGCATAGTGCCGGTCGCGATCTTCGACATGGACGGCGTCCTCTACCGCGGCGGCATGGTCATGCCTTATGCCGGAGAGACACTCGAGCGCCTACGCCGCGCGGGCTGGCAGGTCTTCTTCGCGACGAACAACTCGACGGCCACGCGTGAGGAATACGTGCAGCGACTCGAACGCCTCGGCCTTGGCGGCGACCGCGAGCACATCGTCACGAGCGCATACGCCACCGCCCACTACCTGGAACGTCTCGAACCGAAGCCGAAGGATGTGCTCGTCGTGGGCGCGAACGGCCTGCGCGAGGAGATCCGCGCCACCGGCATCTCCGTGCGCGACGCGTCGTCGCTACCCGGCGCCCTGCCGCCCCCCGCCGCCGCTTCGGACGGGGTCGATCCCGGCGCGATGCGACGCTACCTCACGGGCGTGACGCTCCCGCCGCCCGCGGATACGGTCGTCGTCGGTCTCGACCTACACGTGACCTACGCGAAGCTCGCCGAGGCGCAGCGCTGCGTGCTCGCGGGCGCGCGACTGATCGCCTCGAACCGCGATCGCGCATATCCCGTCGAGGGACGACTCCTGCCGGGCGCGGGGTCGATCGTCGCGGCGATCGAGGTCGCGACCGGTCGCAGCGCGATCTGCATCGGCAAACCCGAGCCGTTCCTCTTCGAGGAGGTGCTGCGGCGGGCGGGAGAGCGCCACGCGGTCGTCATCGGTGACTCGACCGACTACGACATGGTCGCGGCGCATCGTGTCGGTGCCGCGGGGGTGCTCATCCTCACCGGGCTCACAGAGGAGAGCGCGGTCGAGCACGCGCGCGGGGAGGCGGTGCCGGACCGGGTCATCGCGTCGCTGAAGGAGCTCTTCGCGCTGCCGGAGTTCGCCGGCGTTTAGCGCGCGTTCACTCCCAGGTGATGCCGAGAAGGCCGCGGCCGTGGAAGAATTCGCGCAGCTCTTCGCCTGGTGAATCACTACCGACGCGATCGATGCCCAGCGGCGTCGCCGCGAGCGCGCCGGCCGTCGTCGCGATGAGCGACAGCGCGAGCAGCGCCGCGAACAGGATCGCGCTCATCGAGCGGAGTGGAGAGCGAGCCGCGGACATCACTCTTCCCAGGTGACGCCAACAGGCTCGAAGATGTTCTCCTGAACATGCAGCGGCGCTCCGAGATCCGTCCAAGCGGTCTCGCGGCCGTGCTTCACGTCTTTCGCGAAGGCATCGCTCGTGGTCGCGAACAGAGACAGTGCGATCATCGCGGCGAAGGTCATTCCCTTGAGCATCTTCTTCATGTCATCCCCCTCTACAAAGACACGCGTACTGCTTCGACGGCCTGCTGGTAGACCTGCTGGTGCGGGCTCTCGGCGCCGCGCGCGTTCTTGCGCCGCTCGCCGACGACGGTCTTGATGAAGGCCTCGACCACCAGCGGGTTGAACTGCGTGCCGCTGTTGGCCCGCAGCTCGCGCAGCGCCTGCTTGGCGCTCATCGCCGGGCGGTAGGGCCGGCTGGCGGTCATCGCCTGGTAGGCGTCGGCGACGGCGATGATCTGCGCGGCCAGCGGGATCTTGTCGGCCTTCAGTCCCTGCGGGTAGCCGGTGCCGTCGTAGCGCTCGTGGTGGCTGAGCACGATCGGCCGGATGCGCTCGAGCATCGGCACATTCGAGAGCAGGTTGGCGCCGATGACCGGGTGGGCTTTGACCTCGGCCCACTCCTGCGCGTCAAGGGCGCTGGGCTTGCGCAAGAGATGCTCGGGCACCCCGATGGTGCCGATGTCGTGGAACAGCGCTCCGAGCTTGATCGCCGCGAGCTCGTCGTCGGTGCAGCCCAGGTGCGTGGCGACCTGCACCGCGTAGAACATGGTCTGCGCCGCGCCCTTGGCGGTGCGCGACTCCTTGGCTTCAAGTGCCCCGATGAGCGCGCCGATGACCGATAGGTGCGATTCCTCCAGACGGTCGTTGGTGCGCCGCAGCATGTCGTTGACCGACTGCAGCTCCTCGTTGCGCGCGCGGACCTCGCTGCTCTTGGCCATGTACAGCTTGAAGCTGTACCAGGCGACCCCGAGGGGCAGGGTGAAGACGATGACCCCGAAGACCCCAAGAGCCTGTGAGGCCAGCGCGAGCGCCGCGCCCTGGGCGGCCGTGGCCAGGAAGTTCACCGGCATCCAGCTGTAGTTGGTGCGCCAGACCTGTACGAAGCTCTGGCGCTCGCTGATGGAGATGACGAGAGCGGTCGTGGCGGTGTTGACCAGGAAGTACGCCGCGGCCGAGACCGCGACAGCCAGCAGGGTGAGCGCGATGTCACCGGGCGGCACCTGCCCGCCCACCAGCACGTACACCTGTCCACCGATGAAGGCCGATGTCGCCAGCGACCCGGCGTTGAAGAGCGCTTTGAGCAGCGGCTTGCGCCGCGGGGTGACCGCGTTCACGCCGGCCTGGAACAGGCTGACGATGACCGCGATCTCGGTTCCGTACAGCACATAGCTGGCGATGACCGCGGCGAAGCTGATCGAGATGGCCGAAGAGCGGAACAGGAAAACCGGCATGCGCTGGGCGGTGGCGGCCAGGCCGATGAGGATCGCCAGCATCAGTGGGTCGACGCGCTCCAGGCTCACCGTGCGCAGCGACTGCGCCAGCGCCGCGGCGCCGAGGGCGGCGACGAAGAGGACGTAGACGCGAAGTCCTTGCCTCATCGTGCGCCGTCCAACAGCGGATCTGCTTTCCAGCTCACGGTCTCCCACATAACGCCCTCCCAGCTAACGCTCTCCCATGTCACGCTCTCCCAGGTCACGGTCTCCCAGGACACGCCTTCCCAGGTCACGCCTTCCCAGGTCACGCCTTCC
>JANNHF010000108.1:0-11326 GCA_031404235.1 Chloroflexota bacterium | reverse complement strand
CCTTCGACGGCCCGGGCAACATCAGCGCGGCCTGGCTCGAGCGCGCAGGCGTGCCGGCGGGTACAGAGCGGATCCTCTTCAAGACGCGCAACAGCGAGCGGTGGCGCGAGCCGGTGAAGCCATTCGACCGCGACTTCGTGGCGCTCGATCGGACCGCGGCCCGCTGGTGCGTCGATCGGGGCATGAAGCTCGTGGGCATCGATTACCTCTCGATCGAGCCGCAGGGTCCGGAGAAGGAAGGCTATCCCACGCACCTGACGCTCCTCGGCGCGAAGATCGTGATCATCGAGGGTCTCGACCTGAAGGACGTGCCGCCCGGCGAGTACGACCTCGTGTGCGGCGCGATCAAGTTCGAAGGCGGTGACGGTGCGCCCGCAAGGGTCTTCCTCATCGAACGCTGACACGCGCGGCGCGGTCGTCACCGAGATCGGCGAGGCGCCGCGACGTTTCGAGCGCGCGATCACGTGGTCGCGCTTGGCGGGTGCGGTCGCCGCTCTGCTTGTCGGGCCGCTGCTTCTGAACCTGGGGCTCGGCTACGTCCTCACGCTCGCCGGATCCATCCTCGTGTGGGCGGGCGTGCTGCACGTCCTTTCGGGACGCGCGACGACGGCGGTAGATCAGGCGCAGATCTCCAAGGTCGCGTTCGTCGGTGACTGCATCGTGATCTTCCTCGGGATGCTCGCGATCACGCCTGAGCCCAACTGGCAGCTCTTCACGCTCTTCGCGGTGCTGTTCATCATCACCGCGGCCTTCCGGCTCGGCGACATCGGCGCCGGCGCCGCGGCACTGGTCGTGTCCCTCGAGTTCGTCGGTCTCGCGTTCTGGCGCGAGCGCGCGCTCGGCCTAACGATCCAGCTCCCCTACCTCGCGTTCACCCTCGTCCTGTATGGCCTGACCGCCCTCATCGTGTCGGCGATGATCCGCGAGGTCGGCGTGATGCGCCGCGAGCGTACGGCTCTCGTCCGCGACGCAAGCGACGCCCTGGACCTGCGACGCGCCGACCGCGAGCGCCGCGAGCTGCTCGATCGCGAGCGCTCGGCGCGAGCTGACGCGGAGGTCGCGACCGCACGGCTCGAGACGCTGCAGCACATCACGGACGCCGCGCTCGCACGCAGCGGGCTCGACGAGCAGCTCTCCGAGATGCTGCGGCGGATCATGCCCGTCTTCGACGCGAGTGCCGCGATCCTGCTCGTGCCGGGACAGCCAGCGGGCAGCTTCGCGGTCCGCGCAGCGGTCGGGCTCGACATCCTGCCACGCGCGTCGGTGCGCATCCACGGTGGCGATGCGGAGCGCGCGATCCAGGCCCGTCGGCCGATGGCGATCCTCGATCTTTCGGCGACCGAGGTCGACGCGCTCGTCGGCGTAGCGGTCCAGGCATCTGTCGTCGCGCCGCTGCACGCCGAAGGAGAGCTCGTCGGAATGCTGTACCTCGCCGGAGATCGCGGACACACCTTCACGCCTGACGAGCTCGGCCTGCTCCGTCTCATCGCCGAACGCCTTGCTGGCGCGATCGACCGCGCCGCGCTGCTCGACGCCGAGCGCCGCGCGCGCGCCGCGGCGGAGGCCGCGGAAGGTCGCATGCGACTGCTGCTCCAGGCGGGCGAGGCACTGGGCGAGGCAACAGCTGTGGAGCGCCGCCTCGAGCAGATCACGCGGCTCGCGGTGCCGAAGCTCGCCGACTTCTGCGCGATCGACCTGCTCGAAGGGGATGGTTCGCTGCGACGCGTGGCTCTGGCGGCGCTCGACGTCGAGATCGAGCGCGCCAACTGGGCCGTCGCAAGTCGCTATCGGCGCGATCCCCGGGGAACGCATCCCGTGTGGGAGGTGCTGCGCGACGCTCGAGCGCTCATCTGGGAAGAGGTCGACCCGGATCGTCTGCAACGTCTCGCACGGAACAGCGAACACCTTCGCCAGTTGCTCGAGCGCGGCATCTGCTCGTGGATGGGCGTTCCTCTGGTCGTCGGCGGAGAGGTGCGCGGCGCGATGTCGTTCACGAATGCGGAATCGCGACGTCGCTTCGGGCCGGAGGATCTCGCGACGGCCGAGGAGCTCGCCGGCCGAGTCGCGGCAGCCACATCACGGTCAGCGGGCGATACGATTGGCTGACATGGCGATCGGACAGCACCCCCTCGCGCTGCGTCGCGACCTGGTCCGGATCTTCGGCGAAGACCGGCTGGTCGCCGTGATCCGCACAGCCACTCCCGAGATCGCCGAGCGCGCTGCCCGCGCGATGGCGGAGGCGGGCGTCCGCCTGGTCGAGATCACGCTCACCGTGCCCGACGCCTACGAGCTCATCGCGAAGCTAGCGACCGACGACGCCTTCGCGAAGCAAGGCGCGATCGTCGGAGCGGGCACCGTCCTCTCCGGCGCGCAGGCCGAGGACGCCGTGCTCGCAGGCGCGCGGTTCCTCGTCAGCCCCGCGCTCGTCCCCGAGATGCTCGAGGTCGGCCGCGCGCGCGACGTCATGACGATGCCCGGGACGATGACGCCGACCGAGTTGGTGAAGGCCGCCGAGCTCGGCGCCGACTTCATCAAGGTGTACCCCGTCGCGACGATCGGCGGTCCCGACTTCGTGACGAACGTGCGTCGTGCTCTGGCGCATCTACCACTCGTTGCGACCGGGAACGTTGAATTCGACGAGATACCCGCGTACTTCAAGGCGGGCGTCGTCGGCTTCGGCATCGGCGGGCCGCTCATCCGCGGCGATCTCCTCGAACGCGGCGACCACGCGGGCGTCGTGGCGAACGCGAAGCGCTTCCTCGCGGCAACGCGCCGAGCCTGATTTGCCTCGCGACCTCCCGCTCGGCAACGGGGACTTCCTCGTCACGTTCGACTCTCGTTATCAGCTTCGCGACATCTATTACCCGCACGTCGGACAGGAGAACCACACCGTCGGCGCGCCGTGCCGCTTCGGCGTGTGGGTCGACGGCGCCTTCAGCTGGGTCGGCGGCGAGGATTGGGAAGTCCACATCGAGTACGAACACGAAACGCTCGTTGGCGACACGAAGCTGCACAACGCGGCTCTGGGCCTGCGCTTCCGGTGCCGCGACACGGTGGACTTCGACCGGAACATCTACTTCAAAGAGGTCACGGTCGAGGATGAGCTGGGACGCGACCGCGAGATCCGGGTGTTCCAGCACTTCGACGCGCATCTGTTCGGTAACGAGGTCGGCGACTCCGCCTTTTATGACCCGCGCTCGCAGGCGATCGTCCACTACAAGGGACGCCGCGCGTTCCTCATCTCGGGCACGGTGGGCGGACACTCTTTCGGGCTGACCTCGTTCGCGATCGGGCAGAAGGACGCGCCGGGCAGGGAAGGCACCTGGCGCGATGCCGAGGACGGCGTGCTGTCGCGCAACCCGGTCGCGCAGGGTTCGATCGACAGCGTGGGGATGCTGAGCTTCCGCGTGCCCGCAAGCGGCAGCTCTACGGTCGTGTTCTGGATCGCCGCGGGCGAGTCGTACGAGGACGTGCGCGAGCTCGACAAGCTCGTCCGCGAGCGCACGCCCGCGTCGTTCCTCGCGCGCACGAAGGATTACTGGCGCCTGTGGGCGAACAAGGACGAGTCGGTCGCGGATCACCTGCCAACGGAGATCGCGCGGCTCTACAAGCGCTCGACGCTCATCATCCGCACACAGGTCGACAACCGCGGCGCGATCATCGCCGGGAACGACTCCGACGTGCTTCGCTTCAACCGTGACACGTATTCGTACCTCTGGCCACGTGACGGCGCCCTCGTCGCCGACGCGCTCGACCTTGCCGGCTACGGCGAGGTGACGCGCCGCTTCTTCTTCCTCTGCGGCGACCTCATGACCCGCGAGGGCTATCTGCTGCATAAGTACAACCCCGACGGCTCGCTGGGCTCGTCCTGGCATGCGTGGTCAACACCCGAAGGACGGCTCGAGCTCCCGATCCAGGAGGACGAGACCGGCCTTCCGATCTGGGCGCTGTGGCAGCACTACGAGCGCGATCGCGACATCGAGTTCATCCGCCCGCTGTACCGCAAGCTGGTCCGCACCGGCGCCGACTTCATGGCCACGTTCCGCGAAGTGCACACGAAGCTTCCCGCGCCGTCGTTCGACCTGTGGGAGGAGCGACGCGGCATCCACGCCTTCACGACCGCGGCGGTCTGGGCCGGGCTCACCGCCGGGCGCAATTTCGCGGTGGCCTTCGGCCAGCACGAGCTCGCGAAGCGCTACGCCGTCGCCGCACAGGAGATCCGCGAGGCCGCGCTCACCCATTTGTGGGACGAGAATCGCGGCCGGTTCGTACGTACCGTGTCGGTCCTGCCCGACGGCATGATCGTCAAAGACGCCACGATCGACATCTCGATGGCCGGCATCTTCCTCTTCGGCATGCTGCCCGCGGCCGATCCGCGCGTGGTCGCGACCATGAAAGCCATCGAACAGCGGCTCACGGTGCGGACGCCGGTCGGCGGCATCGCGCGCTACGAGAACGACTACTACTTCCAGGTCTCGCAGGACATTGCAAGCGTCCCTGGGAATCCGTGGTTCATCAGCACCCTGTGGCTCGCTGAGTGGTACATCGCCACGGCCGCGACGCTCGACGATCTCGAGCGGCCGCTCGCCCTGCTGCGGTGGTGCGCGAGCAAGGCGCTCCCGTCAGGCGTCCTCGCGGAGCAGGTGCATCCATATACGGGCGAACCGCTCTCCGTGTCACCGCTCACCTGGTCTCACGCCGCATTCGTGAGCGCCGTGCAGCGTTACGCTCGCGCGTCGGCGCGGATCAAAGGACGAGCGCAGGAGCGTGCGGCGCGTTCCGGAGAAGTGATCGCATGACACGCGTCGTCGCGTTGCTCGCGTCTTTGCTTCTGGCATGTCAGCCCGGCGCGCCGCCCTCGTCGACCGCCTCGGTCGCACCAGGAGTGGGCGCGCAGGCGTCGTTCATTCTCGCGAACCCCGGCGGCCTGCTGGCTCTCGACAACACCGCGCGGACGCTGGGACGCCTCGTCGACCTGCCGTCGCAGAGCGCACCATCGGCACCGTCGCTACATCCGAGCGGGAAGTCGATCGTGTTCGCGCTGACGCCGCAGCCGGATCCGAAGCGCGGCTTCGGATCCGATCTGTACGTCGTGAACATCGACGGCACCGGCCTGCGTGCCGTGGTGCAGCACGAGTCCGACAACGTCTTCTACGCCAGCCCGCGCTTTGACGCGTCGGGCAATGTCCTGTACTTCCACCGCCGCGCCGCGATCCTCCAGAGCGGCTCATTCACCGGTAACGACGATGCGCTCGAGCGCCTCGATCTGCGCACCGGTGAGCGCAAGCGCCTCGTGCAGGACGGCGCGGATCCAACGATCAGTCCCGACGGGGGGACCATCGTTTACGCCCACCTGAAGGACGGGCAGGTCGATGCGCTATGGCGCGCCGATATCGACGGCGCCAACGCGCGGCCGCTCCTCCGTACCAGCGACGCGTTCTTGTACATGCAGGCGCCGCGGTTCTCGCCGAACGACTGCATCGTCGTGTTCTCCGCGGCCGGCCATACCGTGACGAAAGGCGGGGGCGGAAAGCTCGCGCACCTAAATATTCCGTCTGATCTGTACGTCGTCCCGTGCGATGGCAGCAGCGTGAGGTCGATCGGGCAGACCGGCGACGATGTCGTGCCCGCCTGGTCGCCCGACGGGACGAAGATCGCGTATGTCGGTCAGGGTGGTTTCTTCGTGCTCGACGTGAAGTCGGGCGTCGCGCGCACGGTCGCGCAGGGACAGGACTTCTTCTTCGGCGATCTGCTCTGGCTTAGATAGCGTGCAGCGCGATCACACGCGGATCTCGAGATAGCGGTCGTCCCATTCCGGTCCACGATCGATGACGTTGAGCGGATTGGTGTCGACGATGAGGACGCCACCCTCCCGCTCGCTGATGTGGAACAGCTGCAGCGGCTTCGACGCGGGCGACCTCAGGACGACGGCGGTGCGCTTGTCGTAGCGCGAGCCGTGGCAGGGGCACTCGAAGAGGTCGTTGCTGGTCGAGAACGGAACGGTGCAGCCGAGATGCGTGCACTTTCGGTACGCGGCGATGATGCCGCCCGGTGCGTGCAGCAGGAAAAAGCGGCCTTCGCGGAACAAGATCGGGCGATCGTTCGTCTTCGCGAACTGCGCGAGGATCTCTGCTGCCGTGCCGACCGCGACGGGTGCTCCGAGACCGGTGATGCGCGTCACGCGCAGGTACGGGCCGACGGCCGCGGCGAGCTCCGCGACGCTGAGCGCCAGTGCCCCGGCGAACCCGACCCGCAAGAGCTGACGCCGCCGAACCCGCGCACTGTCGACGGCCGACCGGCGGATCACGCAGCGATTCTAGTTGGCTCTCATCGGACCAAGTCCAATAGCTACTGAGAATGATCGCGATAGTCTTAGGCGCTCGGCGGCAGTCGATATCCCGCGAGCGCGGGCTCGCCCCGCAGCCTCGCGAATCCCGGTTTGATCGTTTCGTAGATATGCGCGAGACGCTCGTCGTAGCCGACGAACGCGCTCTTCATCGCGTTGAGCGTGAGCTTCTCGACATCATCGAGTGTGAGGGCCAAGGCGTGCGAGAGGCGGCGGAATTCCTCCGACAACGTCACGTCGGACATCAGCCGATTGTCCGTGTTCACGGTCACGCGGAATCGCTGCTCGATGAAATGACGGATCGGGTGCTCGGCGAGCGACGGTACCGCGCCGGTGTCGACATTGCTCGACGGGCACAGCTCGAGCGGGATCCGCTTGTCGCGGATGTACCCGGCGAGCGGCCCGAGCTTCACGACGGTCGTTCCACGAGCTGAGGAACCCTCACCCGCATCGACGATGGCCATGTCCTCGATGAGTCGCACGCCGTGTCCGATGCGGTGCGCGCCGCAGTACTGCAGCGCCTGCCAGATCGACGGCGGACCGAAGGCCTCGCCGGCGTGGATCGTGATCGAGAAGTTCTCGCGCCGGCACAGCTGAAAGGCCTCGAGGTGCGCTTTCGGCGGATGCCCAGCCTCTTCACCCGCGATGTCGAAGCCGACAACGCCCTGCTCTCGGTGGGCAACGGCCAGCTCGGCCATCTCGAGCGAGTCGGTGCGGTCGCGCATCGCGCAGATGATCTGGCGCAGCGTGATCGGATAGCGCGCCTCCGCGCGTTCGAAGCCACGAACGACTGAGGTGACGACCTGCTCGAGATTCAGGCCCTCCTGCGTGCTGAAGACCGGCGCGTAGCGCACCTCCGCGTACACGATGCCGTCGCGCGCCAGGTCCTCTCCGCACTCGTAGGCGACGCGCTCGATCGCGTCGACGGTCTGCATGACCGCGATGGAGTGCGCGAAGCCGCGGAGGTAGAGCGAGAGCGATCCGCTGGCCGCGCTGGCGTGGAACCAGCGCGCGAGCTCGCCGGGGTCAGTGGTCGGCAGGCCGAGGTACTTCTGATCGCGCGCGAGCTCCACGAGCGTTCCCGGACGCAGCCCGCCGTCGAGGTGATCGTGGAGCAGCACCTTCGGCGCGGCGCGCAGAGTCTCGAGGGACAGCATCAGCGTGAATGATGCGCGCTGCGTGGATCCTCCCCGGCGACGACGCTCCACCCGGACCGTGAGGAGGTGCCGAAGACGATGTCGTCGGGTCGCACGGGCACGCGTTCGAGCGCCCTGCCCGTCGCCGCCCGGATCGCGGCCACGATCGCGGGCGTGCTGGAGATCGTGGGCGGCTCGCCGACGCCCTTCGCGCCGTACGGCGCGTCGGGGTGCGGGAACTCGATCAGATCACAGACCACAGGGGGCATGTCGAGCATCGTCGGCAGCAGGTAGTCGGTGAACGACGCGTTGCGCACCGCACCATCCTTCAGCTGGACCTCCTCCATCACCGCGAGCCCAAGGCCCTGCGCGATGCCGCCCTCCAGCTGACCGATCACCGCGAGCGGGTTGATCGCCTTGCCGACGTCCTGCGCCGTCGCGATCTGGACGACCTTCACCAGACCGGTGTCGACGTCCACATCGACGACCGCGCGATGCGCCGCGAACAGGAAGGCGACGTGGCCATCGTTCTGGGTCGTGTCGTTCCGCTTCTCGGTGGGCCGATGGCGGTGCGTGACGATGCGCTCCGCAGGCGTGTCGAGGAGCTCCGCGAGATCGACCTCATCGACGAGTCGCCCGCGCGCGCGAGCGCGTTCCGCCAGCTCGGCGTTCACCTCGCGACAGGCCGCGAGCACCGCGCCGCCCGTCATCCAGGTCTGCCGCGAGGCTGATGACGACCCGGCTGACCCGATCGTCGTGTCCGGCGTCTCCACGATCACGCGCTGGATGCCGAGCTCGGTGCGCGCGATCTGCTCGCACACCAGCACGATCCCCTGCCCCACCTCTGACGCGGCGGTATGCACACGCGCCACGACGCCCTCGCGGTCGCGCTCGACCCGCACGCGCGCGGTCGAGAAGTCGTCGAACGCGTGCGAGTAGCAGACGTTCTTCATCCCGACCGCGAATCCGATGCCGCGCCGCACGCCCTCGCCGTGGGTGAGGTTGCCGGCACCGCCCGGGAGACCTAGGGGGTCAGCGGATGTTCGGTTCGGCGGCATGGGCAACGCGGCACAGCGTCGGATCACGTCGGCGACGGGCGCGGAGCCTTCGACCGGCTGATCGGTGATGATGCGGTCGCCGTTCTCCAGCGCGTTGCGGGCGCGCAGCTCGACGGGATCGATCCCGAGCGCGGCAGCGAGCTTGTCCATCTGCGTTTCGTAGGCGAAGCACGACTGCACCGCGCCGAACCCGCGCATCGCGCCGGTCGGCGGATTGTTCGTGTACGCGCCGACGGCGTGTATGAGCGCGTTGGGGACGCGGTACGGTCCCGCGCCGAAGCACGCGGCGTTCGCGACGACGGCGAACGTTGACGACGCGTACGCGCCGCCGTCGAGCACGATCGTCGCACGCACCGAGACGAGCCGGCCGTCACGGGTCGCGCCGTGGCGGTACCACATGCGCGCGGGATGGCGGTGGACGTGTCCGTAGAAGGACTCCTCGCGGCCGTACGTCATGCGCACCGCGCGCTTGGTCGCGAGCGCGAGAAGGCAGACGTGGATCTGCAGCGTGACGTCCTCGCGCGCTCCGAAAGCACCGCCGACGCCCGCGAGCACGAGCCGCACCTTCTCCTCCGGAAGGCCGAGGCACGGTGCGATCTGACGCAGGTCCTCGTGCAGCCACTGCGTCGCGACGTGAAGCGTCACCCCGCCGTCCTGGCCCGGTATCGCCAGACCCGCCTCCGGCCCGAGCGCTGCCTGGTCCTGCATCGCGACCTCGTACTCGCCCTCGACGACCACCTCAGCCGTCGCGTCCGGGTCGCCGTGCACGACCCTGACGTCCTCGATGACGTTGCCGTCCTTCGGGTCGTGCAGCTTCGGGGCATCCGGCTGCAGCGCCGCGACGACGTCCGTGACCGCGGGCAGCAGCTCGTACTCGACCCGGATCGCCTTCGTCGCGAGGCGCGCCTGCTCCGGATCGTCCGCGGCGACGAGCGCCACGGGCTCGCCGACGTAGCGCACCACGCGCGTCGCGAGCACCGGTTGGTCCGCACGCATGAGGCCGAACTTCTCCTGCGTGGGGAGATCGTCCGACGTGATCACCGCGCGCACGCCCGGCATGCTGCGCGCGGGCTCGACCTCGATACGGACGATGCGGGCGTGCGCGTGCGGGCTGCGCAGCGTCGCGCCGTGCAGCATGCCCTCGCGCGAGAGATCGCTCGCGTATTGGAACTCGCCCTTCACCTTGGGTGGCGCGTCGGCCCGCGGAGCGGATTCGCCGACGACGCCGCGCAGCCGCCGCTTAGTCGGGACGATCGTCATCGCTGTATCCCTTCGCCGCCGAGCGCTGCACCGCCTCGAGGATCTTTCCGTAACCGGTGCAGCGGCAGATGTTGCCCGAGAGCGCCTCGCGGATCTCCGCGTCGGACGGCTCGGGGTTGTCGCGCAGCAGCGCGGCGGTCGCGACGATGAAGCCCGGCGTGCAGAACCCGCACTGCACCGCGCCGGCGTCGACGAACGCGCGCTGCACCGGATGCATCTGCTCGCCGCCGAAGAGGTCCTCGAAGTTGCGGACGACGCCGCCCACGGCGGCGCCGGCCAGCACCAGGCACGCGCACACCCGCCGACCGTCTATCAGCACCGAGCACGATCCGCACTCGCCCTGGTCGCAGGCGTTCTTGCTGCCCCAGAGACCGAGCCGCTCGCGCAACACGGTGAGCAGGCTCTCGTGATCGCGCGCTTCGGCCTCGCGCTCGCCGCCGTTGACCTGCAGTTTGAGTCTCACGCGATCGGCCAGACGCGCGCGAGTGCACGCGCGCCCATGACCGCGAGGACATGCCGCCGGTACGCGGCCGTCCCGCGCACGTCATCGATCGGGCGCGCCGCTGACGCGACGAGACGGCCGAACTCCTGCAGCTCCGCGTCGCTCGGCTCGAGGTGCCGGTCCCAGCCGTGCGCCTCGAATATTGCCGCAGCGAACGCTTCGGCGCGCGTGGCACGCAGGATCGTCGGACCGCACGATCCGAGGCCCACACCAACGCGCCGTCGCGTGCGGTCGACCACGAGCGCAAGACCCGCGACGGCGATCACCATCGCGTTGCGCGTGCCGACCTTCATGAAGGTCTGCGCTGGACCGGCGTCGTCCCACTCAGCACCGACGACGAGCTCGTCCGCGCGTCGGACGTTCTTCTTCGGCCCCGTCATGAACTCGGTGAACGGCACGCGACGGTCGCCGCTCTGTTTGGAGCGGAGCACGACGACCGCGTCGAGGGCCGCCAGCACGGGAAGGGTGTCTCCGGCCGGCGAGCTCGTCGCGATGTTGCCGCCGAGGGTCCCCGCGTTGCGGATCTGCGGCGAGCCGACGGTCCGCGCGGCCTCGCGGAGCGCCGCCGAGCCCGGATCGTCGCGGAGCATCCGGGTGTACGTCACCCCTGCGCCCATCCGAACCCGGCCGTTACGTTCGAGGTGGTCGAGCTCGGTGACGCGGTCGATCACGACCACGTGCTCCGGACGCTTCCGGCCGAAGTTCAGATCGACCATCAGGTCCGTGCCACCCGCGAGAAGTGTCACCCCGGTGGCACTGGAAAGGTGATCCAGTACGTCGTCCAGACTGCGCGCGACCACAACGCTCACGCTCGAGATTATCTCTTTCGTCCCCGCAAAGGGACGCCTAGCATTGCGGCCCTCGGGAGGGAGCGAATGCGGTTGGCCCAGCGGGCGGCGTGGCTCCTCGCAGTGCCGTGGCGGCTCGTCGTGCTCGTTGCAGTGGTCGCCGCGCTGCCCATCCTCGTCACAGGAGAGCTGGCGGCAGCTGACACGACCGCGCGCCACGAAGCCGCGGCGGCGGA
>JANNHF010000107.1:0-5979 GCA_031404235.1 Chloroflexota bacterium | reverse complement strand
CCTTCGTCGACGCCTATCAGAAGGAGTACAGCCTGTTGCCCGACGTCTTCGCCGTGCAAGCGTGGGACGGCATGCAGGCGCTTGACCTCGCGCTCCAGGCCACCAAGGGCGACACGACGAACAAAGACGCGTTCATCGCCGCGCTAGAGAGCGTGAAGTTCAAGAGCCCCCGCGGCGACTTCGAGTTCGACAAGGAAACGCACAATCCGATCCAGGACATCTACATCCGCGAGGTGAAGGTGCAGGGCGGCCAGGCGGTCAACACGATCGTTGACAAGGTCGCTCGCGTGACCGATCCAGGGAAATAGTCTGTCGGGATGACTCCCGAGACCGCGGTCGTGCAGGCGCTGAACGGCATCTCGTTCGGCGCCTTGCTCTTCATACTCGCCGCCGGCCTATCGCTCATCTTCGGCATGATGGACGTCGTCAACCTCGCGCACGGCTCCTTCTACATGCTCGGCGCGTACATCACGCTCACCGTCGTGCAGCGGACGGGGCAGTTCTGGCTCGCGCTACTGCTGGCGCCGCTCCTCATCGGAGCGCTCGGTCTTCTCATGGAGCCGCTGCTGCTCCGGCGCCTGCGTGGCCACCATCTCGACCAGGTGCTGCTCACGATCGGAGTGTCCCTGGTGATCGCCGACCTCGTCGGTCTCACCTGGGGTCGGGAGATCCGCTCGATCCCGTTCCCAGCTGGACTCGACCACGCGATCACGATCATGGGCGGCGACTACCCGGTGTATCGACTCTTCGTGATCGCGTTCGGCGTCGTGCTCGCCGTTGTTCTTGCCGTTGTTCATCGGCGTACGCGCGTTGGCGCGCTCATCCGCGCCGGCGTCGATGACGCGCCGATGCTCTCCGCGCTCGGCGTAGACATCGATCGCCTCTTCGCGGTCACCTTCGCTGTGGGCGCCGCGCTGGCGGGGCTCGCCGGCGTGATCGCCGCGCCCGTGTTCGGGATCTATCCCGGGATGGACGTGGACTACCTCATCTACTCGCTCATCGTGGTGGTCGTCGGCGGTCTCGGAACATTGTCCGGCGCGGTCGCGGGCGCTGCGCTGGTCGGCCCGGTGGACACGTTCGGCAGAGTGCTCTTTCCCGAGTTCGCGCTCGCGTTGATCTTTGCCATCATGGCGCTCGTTCTGCTGCTGCGGCCGACGGGTCTCCTCGGCCGCGTCCGCATCGCGAGGTGAACCGTCTTGTCGCGAGCGCGCGGGTCCTGCCGCGGCGAGCGTGTCGCGTGCTCGGGAGTTGGCCTCCCCGCCGCACACGTGTCTGGCGCCGCCGTCCTGCCGGCGGGGCCCCCTCCACTCTCCCGTCGCACGCGACCGCGCTCGCCGCGTCACCCGCGCGCTCGGGCATCACGCCATGAGGCGCCTCGCCGTGCCGGTCGCGGCACTCGTCGCAGCAATACTCCTCGTGACGTTTCCGATCTGGTCGGTGCCCTGGGAGTCGTCGCGGTATGCGACCGGCATCCTGCGCGACATGCTGATCCTCGCGATCTTCGCGCTGTCGCTTGATCTCCTGGTCGGATCGGCGGGGATGCCGTCGCTTGGACACGCGGCGTATTTCGGTGCGGGCGCGTACGCGGCTGCGATCGCTGGTCAGCGTCTTGGGAGCGATGACCTTCTGCTCGGCCTGGGCGCGGCGATACTCGTCTCCGCGCTTCTCGCACTCGCGATCGGTGCCGTGGCGGTGCGCGCCTCGGGGATCTTCTTCCTCATGTTGACGCTGGCCTTCGCGCAGATGGTCTTCGCCGTGGCGTTCCAGGCGGTAGACATCACCGGTGGATCCAACGGCTTCTCGGGCGTGCGCCGGCCGATGCTCTTCGGTCTCGACTTCAACGGTGCCGATGCGCTCTTCCACCTCGTTGCGGTCGTGTTCCTGCTCGTATTGCTCCTCGCGTGGCGCATCCGATCGTCGGCGTACGGCCGCGCGCTCGTCGGGCTGCGCGAGAACGAACGGCGCATGCGCGCGCTCGGCTACGACACGACGCGGCTCAAGCTGTCGGCGTTCGTCCTTGCGGGTGCGATCGCGGGCGTCGGCGGCGCGCTGCAGGCCTATTCGATCCGCTTCGTGTCCACGAACGACGTCGGAGTCGCTCGATCGGTCGAGGCCTTCGTGTCCGTCCTCATCGGCGGTGCGAGCACGCTCCTTGGACCGGTCATCGGCGCCGTCGTCGTGCTGTTCATCGAGCGCGTGTTGCCCTCGTATGTCCCGTTCGCCGAGACCGTGCTGGGTCTGGTGTTCATATTCTTCGTGCTCGCCGCGCGCCAGGGCATCGTCGGTCTCGTCCGCGTCGCGTACGCGCGGGTCCGCGCATGATCGAGACGCGCGAGCTTCGACGAGAGTTCGGCGGCATCAAGGCGCTGGCGGGTGTCACGCTCAAGGTGGCCCAGGGCGAGCGCCGGGCGATCATCGGTCCGAACGGGGCGGGGAAGACGACGCTGTTCAACGTGCTCACCGGCGAGCTCGAGCCCACCTCCGGAGAGGTGCGGATCGCAGGTGAGGACGTGACCGGTCGGCGGCCGCACGAGCTGGCGCGCCGCGGCGTCGCCCGGATGTATCAGAGGAACGAGCTCTTCGACCCTCTTCCCGCCCGCGACAACGTCGCGATCGCGGTGGCGGCGGCGGCCGGCCCGTATCGTCCCTTCCGCGCACCGCCCGCCAGCGAGCTCGTCGCCGCCGACGACTTGTTGGAGCGCGTCGGACTGGGCGGTCGAGGTGCGGTACTCGCCCGTGCGCTGTCGCACGGCGAGCGGCGGCAGCTGGAGCTCGCGGTCGCGCTCGCGCAGCGGCCGCGCGTGCTGCTCCTCGACGAGCCGACGGCCGGCATGTCGCCGGCTGAGACCGGCCGCATCGCCGAGCTCATCGCCTCGCTGGACCGGTCGCTGACGCTCGTGATCGTCGAGCACGACATGGACGTCGTCTTCCGTCTCGCGGAGCGCATCACCGTCCTTCACGAGGGTCGCGTCATCGCCGAGGGAACGCCCGCGCAGGTGCGCGGCGACACGCTCGTGAACGAGGTCTATCTCGGGAAGGTCGTCGCATGACGCTCGCCGTGCGCGACCTCCATGCGTACTACGGGGAGAGCCACGTGCTGCAGGGCGTGTCGCTCGATGTCCGCGCTGGCGAGTCCGTCGCACTGCTCGGGCGGAACGGCGCCGGCAAGACCACCACGATCAACACGATCGTCGGGTTCGTCCGCGCGCGCGGCGGCACGGTCCGTGTCGGTGACCATGACGTCACGGCGAAGCCGCCGCACCGCGTCGCGGCGGCCGGCGTGGCGCTCGTCCCGCAGGGCCGGCGGGTGTTCGCCGACCTGACCGTCCTCGAGAACCTCACGATCGCGGCCCGCGGTAACGGAGGCACTTGGGATCTCGCGCGCGTGCTCGAGCTCTTTCCATCGCTGGGGCGGCGGCTCGCGAACCGTGGAGACGAGCTTTCGGGCGGCGAGCAGCAGATGGTCGCCATCGGACGCGCGTTGCTTCGCGATCCCGTGGTCCTCCTGCTCGATGAGCCCTCGGAAGGGCTCGCGCCGAAGCTCGTGACCGAGGTCGGCGACGCGCTGGTCCGTCTGCGCGACGGCGGCCTCTCGCTGTTGCTCGTGGAGCAGAACCTCGCGCTCGCGACACGCGTCGCGCAGCGCGTCTACGTGATGAACAAGGGCACGATCGTCTTCTCCGGCACGACCGCGGAACTCGCCGCCGCGGGCGACGTCGAAGCCCGCTACCTGGGGGTGTGATGGAGCCGCTGCTCGAGGCGCGCACGCTGCCGGGCCCCGGCGACGACCCGGCATTCATGGACGAGGCGATCACCGAGGCCCGCGCGGCGGCGGCGCACGACGACGTCCCGATCGGCGCCGTCATCGTGCGCGGGGGCCAGGTCATCGCGCGCGGTCACAACCGCCGCGAGATCGAATCCGATCCCACCGCTCACGCCGAGGTGCTCGCGCTGCGCGCGGCCGGCACGGCGCTCGGACGCTGGCGTCTCGGCGACGCGGCCCTCTACGTGACCGTCGAGCCGTGCGCGATGTGTGCCGGCGCGATCGTGCTCGCGCGCGTGCCCCTCGTCGTGTTCGGCGCGCCCGACGACAAGGCGGGCGCGGTCGTCTCGGTCGTGCAGCTCTTCGATGAGCCGAAACTGAATCACCATCCACGCTGGCGGCTCGGCGTACGGCGCGCCGAGAGCGAGGCGCTGCTGCGCGAGTTCTTCTCCGCACATCGCAACGTACTATCCGCGTGATGTACGGGTCGGCGCGCTGTTGAGCCGACGCGACCGCCTCCCGCGCGAAGCGGACGTCGTCAGCCGAGGGTGATGTCCCGCGTGCGCAGCCGCCAGTACGCAAGTCCGATGAAGAGCGCGGTGTAGATCCCCAGCACGATCGCGGCCTGTGTCTGATCCGGAAGCGTGGCGAACCTGGCATCGGGAGAGACGCTCGTCGTCACGGCCACGCGCGTCAGCGCGCTTGCGTTGCGGCTTAGGCCATAGTTCACGATGTTCGCGAAGTCGCGGTTGAACTGGACGAGCAGCTGGGCGATGAGCGACTCCGTGAAGTACACGACCAGTCCCGCCGCGATCCCCGCTCCTGCCGACCGTGCCCAGAGCGCAATGAGTGCGGTGAGCGCCATGTACGGAAGGAATACGTAATACCCGCCTGCGGCACGGTCGATCACCGCGGCGAGGTCGAGGCCGTCGCGGCTCCCGTTCGCCATCGTCGTGACGAGATAGCTGCCGGCGATGGCGGCGACGACGCCGACGACCATGAACATGAACGAGAAGAGAGCCAGCGAGAGCGCCTTCGACGCGACGAACTGGCCGCGTCCGGCGCCGTGCGCGAGGAGCGTGCGCAGCGTGCCCCAGCTGAACTCGGTCCCGAGGTGGCTCGCCGCGAGGACGATGAGCATGACGCTGCCGATGCCGCTCACGATCCCGACGCCGAAGCTTTGGACACGGTCGGGCCTCAGCTCCCGCAGCGCTTCCTGCATCGCCTCGAGCTGGCCGGGCTGCGAGGGGAGCGTGCCATCGCGTACGGCGCTGATCTGCGCCTGCGCGCTCACGTAGATCAACACGTAGAAGCCGACGCCGACCCCCATCATGAAGAGCAGGAGCACCCACGGCATCCACCGGCGCCGGAGCCGGTAGACCTCGCTACGAAGCAGCCGGAGCATCGCTTCCTGATTCGGTGAGCTCGAGGAACACGTCCTCAAGCGAACTGGTGCGCGGAACGATCGCGCTCGCGTAGATACCCGCGGCGGCGAGCGCACGGTTCAGCTCCGCGCCGCGACCGGCGTCGGCGACGACCTCGAGCGCGGTCGCCGTCTCGCGGATCTCCGTCACACCCGGTAGCGCACGGAGCGCGGCCGACGCGCGTCCGATGTCGGGCACGGCGATCTCGTAGTAGCCGCCACGATGCGCGACCTCGGCGATCGTGCCGCCCGCGATCAGCTTGCCCTTCTTGATGACGAGGACGCGGTCGCACACCTGCTCGACCTCATAGAGCAGGTGGCTCGCGAGCAAGACGCCGCGCCCTTCGTTCGCCAGCCCCTTGATGAGCTCACGGATCTCGCGCTGGCCAGCCGGGTCGAGCCCGTTGGCCGGCTCGTCCAGGATGACCAGCGCGGGATCGCCCAGTAGCGTCGATGCGATACCGAGGCGTTGCCGCATGCCGAGCGAGTACGTGCGGAACTTCGACCCGCCACGGGACGCGAGGCCGATCCGGGCGAGAAGGGGGTCCACCCGAGCAGGAGCTCCATCGCCCCGCAGCAGCGCGACGGCGACGAGGTTGTCGCGGCCCGAGAGGTACGGATAGAAGGAGGTGACCTCGAGCATCGCGCCGACGCGCGCGAGCGCCTTTTCGCGGTGCGTCGCGACCTCGTGCCCGAGTACCTGGACGCTGCCCGCCGTCGGAGCGACGAGGCCGAGGACCATGCCGATGGTCGTGCTCTTCCCCGCGCCGTTCGGTCCGAGCAGCCCGACTAC
>JANNHF010000106.1:0-3964 GCA_031404235.1 Chloroflexota bacterium | reverse complement strand
GTCATCCCCCGAAACCACCAGGTATCTTCCGTCACCCGTGAGTTCAAAGACATTACGGGTCAGCCGACAGTGACTTGCGCCGGGGCGCTCAGCCATTTGCTCTTGTCTTCCTCACGGCCTCGGTGAAGGCGGGCAGGAACTCGAACAGGTCTCCCACCACGCCGTAGTCCGCGATCTTGAAGATGTCGGCGTCGGGATCCTTGTTGACGGCGACGATCACCTTGCTGGACGTCATTCCCGCGAGGTGCTGGATCGCGCCGGAGATCCCGAGCGCGATGTAAAGGTCCGGGGTCACGGTCTTCCCCGTCTGCCCTACCTGCTCTTCGTTCGGACGCCACCCGGCGTCCGTCACGGCGCGCGATGCGCCGGTCGCCGCGCCGAGCGCGTCGGCGAGCTCCTCGACGAGCTTCCAGTTCTCCGGTCCCTTGAGGCCGCGTCCGCCGGACACGATGACGCGCGCTTCGCTGAGCGAAACGCGCTTGCTGGACGTCGCGGTCGGTTCGAAGCGCGCAAACTTCAGCTTCTCGGCGCTCGCGTCGGCCGCGATCGTCGCTGGCTTGACCTCGCCCGCGCCGGCGGGAAGCGTCCACGCGCCAGGTCGGATGGAGAGCACCGCCGGCAGGGGCACGCGCAGCGTCGCGCGCACCTTCCCCGCGTACATCGTCCGCTTCGCCTCGAATGCGCCGTCCTTCACGGCCGCGTCGGTGCAATCAGCGGCGTACGCCCAGCCCAGTTTCGCCGCGACGCGCGCCGCGAGATCGCGGCCATTCAACGTGGCGCCGGTGAGCACGACGTCGGCGCCGCTCGACCTCGCGCGCTCAGCCACCGCGTTCGCGTGCGCGACGGGGTGATAGCGATCGGTGCCTGCAACTTCGACGACCTCGGTGTCGCCGAACGCCTTTGCTTTCGCGGCGATCTCCGCGGTCACTCGGCGCAGCTTGCCGTCGCTCCGCTCCGCGACGATCAGGATCTTCATAGGACCTTCGCCTCTTCGTGCAACAGGCGCGCGAGCTCGACCGCCAGCGCCTTCACGTCACCGTCGGCCTTCAGGATCTTTCCGCCGCCACGCTGCGGCGGCGGCTCCATGGCGACGACCTCGGCCCGCGGCGCGCCGGGGGTCACGCCGAGCGCCGCGAGATCCTTTTCCGGGATCTCCTTCTTCTTCGCTTTCATGATCCCGGGCAGGCTCGGGTACCGCGGCTCCTTCGCGCTCTTGTGGACGAGGCCGACGACCGGCAGCGGGGCGCTCCACACCTCGTGGCCGCCCTCGATCTCGCGCCATAGCTCGACGCCGTCGCCAGCGGCGGCGATCTTGGTCACCATCCCGACGTGTGGCCAGCCGAGCGCCTCGGCGAGCGCGGGTCCGACAAGTCCCTGGTCGTCGTCCGACGCCTGCTTCCCGCACAGCACGACGTCCGGCTTCGCTTCCTTCACGACGGCGGCGAGCGCTTTCGCGACGTCGAGGCCGCTGACCTTCTCGTCGGCGGTCACCAGCGTCGCGTCATCGCAGCCCATCGCGAGAGCCTGGCGCAGCACGTCCCGCGAGCGTGCGGGGCCGACCGTGACGACGCTCACCGTCGTCGCGGGATCCGCATCCTTGTGTTCCAGCGCGAGCTCGATCGCGTATTCGTCATACGGCGAGATCGACCAGGTGATGCCGTCGGTCGCGACGGACTTTCCGTCCGCTGCGACCTTCACGCGCACGGTCGAGTCGGGGACCTGCTTCAGGCAAACGAGGAACTTCATCTCACACGATCTCCTCGTCGTTCGCGTAACGAAGGCCGACCCAGATCGCGAACACCGCCACCACGATCGCGAAGAGCGCGCCGACGATCCACGCAATCGTGCCGCCGTCAGTCAGATCCATCAGTTCGACTCCAAACGCGCCGCGACGAGCTCGAGCACGTCGACCGGCTTGATGGACTCTTGCACGCCTTTGGCCCCGACGCCCTCCTCCAGCATGATCAGGCAGTACGGGCAACCGCTCGCCACCTTGGTCGCACCCGTGTTCGCGGCGAGCAGCTGATCCACGCGGCGATGGTTCACGCGCTGGCCCATCTTCTCTTCCATCCACATCCGGCCTCCGCCGGCGCCGCAGCAGAAGCCGCGCTCGCGGTTGTGCGGTGCGATCTCGGCGCGCGTCACGCCGGGCACCGCGTCGAGCACGTCGCGCGGCGCGTCGTAGATGCCGTTGTGGCGGCCGAGGTAGCAGGGGTCGTGGTACGCGACGACCTCGGGCGCTGCGCCGCCCGTCATCGTGATCTTCTTCTCGTCGAGCAGCCGCTTCACCAGCGGCAGGGCGTGCACGACCTCATAGTTGCCGCCGAGCTGCGGGTACTCGTTGGCGATGGTGTTGAAGCAGTGCGGACACGACGTGATGACCTTCTTCACGGCCGCCGCGTTCAGCGTCTCGATGTTCTGCCGCGCTTGTTGCTGAAAGAGGTACTCGTTGCCCATGCGGCGGGCCGGATCGCCGTTGCAGGTCTCCGCGGCACCGAGGATCGCGAACGAGACGCCGGCCGACTTCAGGATCGCGGCGAGCGCCCGGGCGACGCGCTGATTGCGGCGGTCGTACGAGCCGGCGCAGCCGACGAAATACAGGTACTCGGCGTCGGGCTTCTCGGCGAAGGTCGGGATGTCCAGGCCCTGCGCCCATTCGCCGCGCGTCTCCCGCGGCTCGCCCCACGGATTCCCGGCACGCTCGATGTTCGTCATCGCGCGCTGCGCCTCGGGGGGCGCCGCCCCTTCCATCAGCGTGAGCGAGCGACGCATATCGACGATCTTGTCGATGTGCTCGATCGTCACCGGGCACGCTTCGACGCACGCCGCGCAGGTCGTGCACGCCCACAGCTCGTCCGGCTTCGTCTCCACCCAATGCGCGGGCGCCGTGGTCTCGGCTTTCGCGTCGGCGAGCAGCTTCGGCCCTTCGCGAAGCAGCTGGTCGCGGATGTCGAGGACGATCTTCTGCGGGTCGAGCGTCTTGCCAGTCGCGAGGGCCGGGCAGCTGTCGGAGCAGCGGCCGCACTCGGTGCAGGTGTATCCGTCGAGCAGCTGCTTCCACGAGAAGTCGCGGATGTTCGTCGCGCCGAACGTCTCCTTGTTCTCGATGTCGTCGATCATCTGGAGCGCGCCGCGCGGACGCGAGGAGCGGAAGTACACGTTCGGCAGCGTCGTGACGATGTGCAGGTGCTTCGTGCGCGGCAGATAGACGGCGAAGGCGAGGATCGCCACGACGTGCGCCCACCACGCACCCGCGAACACGGCCGACGCGTTCTCGCGCGAGAGGACGTTGACGAGGCCCGCGAGCGGCGGCGGCGTCACCCCCGTCTCCAGCTGCCCCGCGGCGATGCCCGCGCTCTCGAAGGCGAGCAGCGAGAGCATGAGGAAAGAGATGAGCCCGAGGATCACGTATCCCTCGGGTGCGATGTGCATGCGCGGCGGCTTCAAGAATGCGCGCCGCACGACGGCGACGACGACCGACGCGAGCACGGCGACGGCGAATAGGTCGAGCGTCCACGCGTAGAGACCCGTCTCGGTGAACGGCAGGTGCCGGCCGAAAAGCCCCGCGATGAGGAGATCGGCGCTCCCGTAGGTGATGACCAGGAAGCCCCAGAAGATCAACGCGTGTCCGATGCCCCGCACGTAGTACGGCCGCTTCAGGAGCTTGCTCTGTCCGAGGTAAATAACGATCTCGTCACGCAGCCGCCGCGCGGGCTGGTCGCTGCGATCCTCGTTGCGGCCGAGACGCAGCAGCCGGTACAGCAAGCGCGCGCGCCAGAAGAATCCGCCGAACCCCAGCACGACCAGCGCGAGCAATAGGAGAGCGAGGCCCTGCGTCGGCGCGATCACTGCTTCAGGATCTCCTCAGCGATGACGAGATTCATGATCTCGCTCGTTCCTTCGTATATCTCGGTGATCTTCGCGTCGCGGTAATGGCGCTCGGCCGGGAAGTCGGTGAGGTAGC
>JANNHF010000105.1:0-6904 GCA_031404235.1 Chloroflexota bacterium | reverse complement strand
CGGCTCGGCTTCGCCTTCGCCGGCTGCTTGGCGTGTGCGCTGCGCGCACCCCGCAGTAGAAAAGCCGCGACGGCGCGTTGTCGCGCAGCACCCAGATGATCATGGAGCGGTGGCCGCGTTCGATCATTTCCCCCGCCGCGGCCTCCATCAGGGCGCGTCCCGCGCCACGCGCGGCCATCTGCGCGCGGCGGCGCGTCGTCGCACGCGCACGGCGCGAATCTTAGGCTGCGTCACGCGATGCTCGGCGACTGGGTCATCTTCTTCCTCGCGCTGCTCCTCGTTCCGGTGCTCCTGCTCGAGGAGACCAGCACCGACCCGGGAGTTGTCGGCGCGGCGACGGTCGTGAACGCGGTCATCTGGGTGCTCTTCGCTCTCGACTACGCGGTCGATCTCTGGCGCGCGCCCGATCGTGGCGCGCACGTTCGTTCGCACTGGTGGGATCTCGCGCTCATCGTGGTGTCGCCACCGCTGCTCGCGCCGCCAGAGGCGCAGGCGCTGCGAGTGCTGGGCGCGGCGCGGCTCCTGCGCGTGTTCACGGTCATCGGCGTCGCGTACGACCGCCTCGGGCGACCGCTGACGCGCACCGCCGCGCTCGCGATCGTCGGCGTGTTGTTCGCGATCGTCCTTGCCGGCGGCTTGCTCGTCCAGTGGGTCGAGCCCGCGACATTCCCGAACGTTCTCCGTGCCTACGCCTGGGCGATCGCCAACCTCGTCACCGCCGGCCATGCGTCCCCTGAGCCCGTGACCATTGCCGGACGCGCGATCTCATCGACGATCGTCGTGATGGGACTCGGCACCTTCGTCGCGCTCGCGGCAAGCCTCGCAGGGCGACGTTGATCTGACCCGATCGCGGCGAAGGGCGACGGCGGGTCAGGGGTGCGCGTCGAACCAGTCGGCAATGCGTTTCGCGTGCTCGACCCGATTGCGCGGCTTTCCGCCTCGGGTGAGGTCGTGGTTGTCGTCGGGAAAGCGCACGAACGTCGTCTCGACCCCGTGGAGGCGGAGCGCGATGAAGAGCTGCTCGGCCTGCTCGATGGGGCAGCGGAGATCGCGCTCCGCGTGGAGGATCAGAAGCGGCGTCTTGACCTTCGGCACGTACGTCAGCGGCGAGCGTTCGATGAGCTTGTCAGCGTTGTGCCACGGGGTCGCGTCGCCCATCTCGTGCTCCCAGAAGTGCCACCCGATGTCGCTCGTCCCGAAGGCCGAGATGTTGTTGCTGATGCTGCGCTGCGTTGCCGCGGCGCGGAAGCGCGTCGTATGGCCAATGATCCAGTTCGTCATGAATCCGCCGTAGCTTCCGCCGGTCACGTATAGCCGCTTCGCATCCACCCAGCCCGTCCCCAGTGCGTGCTCGAGTCCCGCCATGAGGTCCTCGTAATCCTTGCCACCCCAGTCCCCGACGCACGCCGTCGAGAACTTCTCGCCGTACGCGTGGCTGCCGCGTGGATTCGTGTACAGGACGCCGTACCCACGCCCCGTGAGCACCTGGAACTCGTGGAAGAACCCGTTCCCGTAGGTCGAATGCGGGCCACCGTGGATCTCGAGCACGAGCGGCCACTTCTTCGCGGCGTCGAAGCCGCGGGGCTTCAGGAACCAGCCCTCGACCATCCAGCCGTCCGCACCCTTGAATTCGACGCGTTCGGGCGGCGTGATGTGGCGCGTCCCCAGGAGCTCGCCATTGAGATCGGTGAGGCAGCGGAGACCGTCGCCAAGCTCGCCGGCGGCAACGTCGCCCGGGCACGTCGCGTTCGAGAAGACAGACGCGAAGCGGTGCGCGTCATCCGCGAGCGAGAGGCTGACGATCTGGTGCGCGCCAAGGGTCTCCGCCAGCACGTCGCCGCCACCGACCGGCGCGCTGTACACGTTCGCTGTGCCCTGATCGGATCCGACGAAGATGACGCGCTTGCGATCGGCGCTCCACGTCGGTGGCAGCGTCTGCACATGCTGACGCATGTCCGACATCACGAGCGAACCAACGGTGCGGTCCCATCCGCGGAGGAGATCCCGTCCGGCGCCGTCGCCTCGCGTCGGGAACACGAAGAGATGCACGTTCTTCGCGGACGAGCCGATCGCCTCCGCGACCCCGTAGCAAGCGACCCATGCGCCGTCCGGCGAGAAGCGCGGGTTGCCGTACGAGCCAACGCCATCCGTCACGCGCCACCCGCCACCCCCGACGCCGGCGATATGGATATCCGCGACGGTGTTCTTCTCACGTTCGTCGGTGCGGTTCGAGACGAACGCGATCAGCGCGCCATCGGAAGACCACGACGGTTGCGTGTCGTCCCAGTCGCCGTCCGTCAGCCGGCGCGGCTCGGAGCCCGCGGCATCGACGAGCCAGATGTGCCTCCGACGCTGGTCGGAGAGGAAGCCCTCGTCGGTCTTGTAACGCATCCGGTCGTAGACATGCAGACCATCGTCGTCGGCATCCGCGGCCTTCGCGTCTTTGACGGTGAATGCGATCCGCCGCCCATCCGGAGACCACACGATGTCGCCGCAGTCGTCATCGAATGATGTGAGCTGTCGCGTCTCGCCGCCGCCCTGGGACAGCACGAACACGTTCTTCGGCTTGCGTTTCTGGCCGTCGGTCTTTTCGGGCGCGGCACGGTCGGAGGCGAAGGCGAGCGTCCGCGCGTCCGGAGACCACCGCGGAAGTGTGTCCTGGCCGGGGCCGCTGGTGAGGGGTGTCGCTTCGGACGACCCGTCGAACGGCACGAGCCAGATCGCTGACCTGTACCCGTCACGCTCCGGGGTCACCGTCCGTACGGCGAACGCCACGCGCTCGCCGTCGGGCGAGAGCTGCGCGTCGGTGAGAAAGCGGAACGCGTAAAGATCCTCCGCGGTCATCGGAGGAAGAAGGTCTGGCAACGGGTCGTATCGTGCCATATGTGAGACGTCTGACGCCGCGCGAACGGACCGGCCTCCTGGTCGGGGTCCTCGCGATGTTCCTGGCGCTTGACGTCGCGTTCCTCGTCTCGCTCGTCGGACTGCCATTCACGCCGTTCGCTCTCGGTCAGGCGATCATCGACGTGCTCCCGGGCTGGATCTCGATCCCGCTCATCGAGCTGCTCCACTTCTGGGCGAAGGCGCTCCTCGTCATCGGCGTGCTCGCGCTGTTCCTCATCGCGGGTGGCGTCGCCGGCGTGTTCGCGATCTCGTCGCGGCGCAGTGACGCGGTCGTGCTGGGCGTGGTGGCGGCACCGTGGATCGTCGCCGTCGTCCTCGGGCAGCTGTTCGCCGGCGAGAAAATCGATCTCGGGACCAGCGTCGTCGATGCTGCCGTGGGTCTCGCCGCCAACGCTCTCGCACTCAGCTATCTCGCGCCGGCCGCACTCGCACGTGAGGCGGAGGCGGTGCCGTCCCGCCGTCGCGTTCTGCTCGGGGGCGCCGCGCTGGCGGCGGTCGCGGCGCTCGGCGGATTGCCGCTGTCACGCGCGCTCCCCGTCGCAGGAACGCGACTCGGGAACCTACCTTCGGCTGCGCGCCGTCTGATCCAGGCCGTCACGCTCGCACCCGCCGATCCCGACATCGAGGCGCTCGCCGGGATCACGCCCCGCGTCACGGCGAACGAGGATCACTACACCATCGACACGACGCTGGTGAAGCCGCGCGTCGACATCGCGACGTGGAAGCTCGACGTTACCGGTGCCGTCGAGGCGCCGTTCGCCCTCACGTATGAGGAGCTGCTCGACCTTGATGCGATCGAGCAGGTGCACACCCTCGAATGCATCAGTAATCCGACCGGCGGTGAGCTGATCTCCACGGCGCTCTGGACCGGCGTGCGCATGCGCGACCTGCTGCAGCGTGCGCGCCCGACGTCCAAGGCGTTCGATGTGGTGCTCACGTCCGTCGACGGCTACCGGGACTCGTTCGCTATCGGCAAGGCGATGGAGCCGGAGACGCTGCTCGTTTATCTCATGAATGGAAAGACGCTTCCGCAGGACCACGGCTTCCCGGTCCGCGTGCTCGTCCCGAACATCTACGGGATGAAGAACGTGAAGTGGCTTCGTTCGATCGAGGTCGCGACGTTCGACGAGCTCGGGTACTGGCAGGAGCAGGGCTGGTCTGACGGCGCGGTGGTCAACACCGGCACGCGCATCGACATCCCGGCGCGCACCATCAAATGGAACGGAGGCGAGGTCGCGATCGCTGGTATCGCGTTCGCCGGCGCGCGTGGCATCAGCAAGGTCGAGATCTCATCCGACGCCGGACGCACCTGGCAGACCGCGAAGCTCGAGGCACCCGCGGGTCCGCTCACCTGGCGCCGCTGGTCAGCGCAGTGGACGCCGCCGAACGTGGGGACGCAGACGCTCTGGGCGCGTGCGACCGACGGTCGTGGCGACACCGAGACACCCGTCAGCCGCCAGCCCTTTCCCAACGGCGCGAGCGGCTATCACGTGCTGCAGGTGAACGTCGGCCGCTAGCGCCTCGAGCCTTCGCTTGAAACCGGCGTCGTCATAGGCGAGGCCACGCCTTCGGCGCTCAGCTCCTTCGGGACTGGCTCGCACGCACAGACCTCCGCCAGCGTGTTCAGTCGGAAGATCGGGAGCGGCTCATTCTCCGAGCGGAAGGGTCACTGTGCGCATCGCGGCATCGTACTGGCCTCGCTAGGCTGTGTATTCCAGTGGCGAAGAGACGTTTCACGATCAGCACGGTGCTCCCGGGATACACCGCGCCCAGTAACGAGTGGCGCCGCCGGGTGCACGCGGCGGTACTCGACGCACAAACGAGCCGCGGGGTCGGCTATCGCGACAGTGACCCACTCGAGCTCCGCATCGCCCTTTTCCTCGGCAACCGACCGCTCGATATCCACGAGATCGACGAGCGGGTGAAGGACGTGATCGACGCGCTCGGCGGTCACATCGCCGGGCCGCGAAGCCGCCGTCGCATCGCGCCGATCGTGCCGACGCCGGAGCAGATCCGCAGGATCGTCCTCGAGAGGGTCACGTACTGGTCGCAGCGTGGACGGCCTTTCGGCCAGCTCACGATCTCGCGCTACCGACGCCGGCGCGCGTGAAGCTCGGCGCGCGCGTGAAGCTCGGCACCGGTGCGCTGGTGTGGGCCGGCTTCGACGGGCCGCAGGCGCCCACTCCACTGCTCGACGCGATCCGGAGCGGCACGGTCGGCGGCATCCTGCTCTTCGCATTCCGCGACAACATCTGGTCCAAGGCGCAGCTCAGGGCGATGCTGCGCGAGATCCAGGACGCCGCGCGCGGCGGCGGCCTGCCGCCCGTGCCGGTCGCCGTCGACCAGGAGGGCGGCACCGTCATCCGCATCGGGTACCGCGCCACGTTCCCCAGCGCTATGGCGATCGGCGCGACCGGTGACCCAACGTTTGCGGAGCGCGCCGCGCGCGCGATGGGCGAGGGCCTGCGCGCCGACGGCATCGCCGTGAATCACGCGCCGGTCTGCGATGTGAACTCCGATCCGCGGAATCCGGTCATCGGCACGCGCGCGTTCGGCGACGACGCGCAGCGCGTCGCAGCGTTCGCCGCCGCCTGGGTGCGCGGCAGCGAGGGCGTCGGCGTCGCGACGACACCGAAGCACTTCCCGGGTCACGGCCACACGTCGCAGGACTCTCACCTGGCGCGTCCCGAGGCAAATGTCGATCGCGCCACGCTCGAAGCCCGCGAGCTCGTGCCATTCCGTGCGGCGTTCGCGGCCGGCGCAAGCGGAGTGATGACGGCGCACGTGCGCTATCCCGCGCTCGATCCGAAGGACGGCGCCACCGTATCGCACGCGATCCTCACCGACCTCCTTCGCGGCGAGCTCGGCTTCACCGGCCTGGCGGTCACGGACTCCCTCGACATGAAGGGCATCACCGATGTGGAGGCGCCCGATCAGATCGTGACGCGCGCCATCGCGGCCGGCGTCGACGCGGCCATGGTCACGACCGGACTCGATCGACAGCTCGCCGCCGCCGGCTGGATCGACGCCGGCGTCGATGCGAGCCGCGTGAGAGAGGCGCTCGAACGCACGTCGGTGTTCCGAGCCCGCTTCGCGATCGAAGTACCCGACAACGACATCGACGACGCGCCGGCGCGTCGTCTCGCGGCCGAGATCGCGGAGCGCGCGCTCACGCACCACGGGCCGCCGCTCCCGCCGCCGGGTGCTCGCGTGCGCGTCGTCACGTTCGGATCGGCGCGTCAGTCGTTCGTCGAGGAGACGGCCGATCCAGTGGGCGGTCTCGAGCACGCGCTCCGCCAGCGCTTCGGCGACCGGCTCGCGTTCGGTCGCGAGGGCCGCCTCCCCGACGGCGACGGCACGGTGGTCGTCGTCACTTCGAACGCAGCGTTCCAGCCGGAGCAAGCCGCACGCGCTCGGGAGCTGCTCGCGAGAGGTGGCGTGCTCTGCGCGATCCGCAGCCCCTATGACGCTTCGCTGCTGCCGAACACGCCGGCGCTCCTTACCTACAGCGACGTCCCACCGTCGCTCGAGGCACTCGCGGCCGTGCTGGCCGGTGAGCGGCGGGCGACCGGACGAGCACCGGTCCGACTTTGAACCGGCGCGCCTTCCTCGGCGCCGCGGCCGCGACGCTCGCCGCGTGCGCCGCGCCCGCGCCCGAGACGTCACGCATCGCCAAGCTCCTGGCGTCGCTCAGCGTCGAGCAGCGCGCCGGGCAGACCATGGCGATTGCGTACCGCTACCCGATCGGCAGCGGACTGCGCGACTTCAGTTGACGGGTCTCGCCGGGCCCGCGCATCCCATCGTCCTGGCCGCCATCGGCTCGCTCTGCACGGCATGCGTGGTGCGCGTGGAGCACCGTGGCGACGTTGACGTCTTCGCCGCCGGAACGCTCTGTCCCGACGAGCGTGCCGGCCCCGACGCGCCCTGCACCGCCGACTCCCTGTTCGACCTCGCATCACTCACGAAGCTCGCGACCACCGCGCTCGCGCTGTCGTTCGTG
>JANNHF010000104.1:0-10511 GCA_031404235.1 Chloroflexota bacterium | reverse complement strand
TGCATCGCGATCGCGATCTGGGTGAGATGAACGCTCTCCAGCGATGAATAGCCCGATACGAACGCTGTTCGGCGAGCCTGCGTTTGTATCTGAGTCACCGTGGCGAGGCCGATAAGGAATGCCGGAACAGCAAGTACGACCGCGACTCGTGCGGCGCGGTTCGCGCTGGTGAACGAAGTCACCGACCGAGCCTACTACTGGTCATCGCAGGCGCATCGACGAGCACCGATGCGCCTGCGGCGCGGCCTAATATATGAACGTGCGCTCAAACATGGAATTGACGCCCGAGCGTTGCGAGGTCGAGTGCCTTCGTCCGGAGCATGTTCGACCGCTCTTGGGCAGGGTCATAGGCAGCGACGACGCCGATGCGGTCGTCGGCACGTTCGAGCTGCTGGCAGATCCGACCCGTGCGCGCATCCTGCACGCGCTTGCGCTGACGAGAGAGCTTTGCGTCTGCGACCTGGCGCTGCTCCTAGGTCTGAGTCAATCCGCGATCAGTCATCAACTCCGATCGCTTCGTGATCGAGGAGCCGTGCGTCGCAGGAGATCCGGTCGCATCGTCTATTACGCGCTGGCCGATGCGCACGTCCGGAGCCTTCTGCGCGACGGCGTGAAACATGCGCGCGAAGGAACTGCGCCGCTGCGGCGCACCGCCTCCGGGCGACGATGACGCAGAGGCAGAGCGCGGCCGCTCGGGGTCGGGAGCGGCTGACGGTGGTGTTCGTCGTGAGCGCCGTCATCTTTGTGCTCGAGCTCACGGGCGGCATCATCACGGGCAGCCTCGCGCTTCTTGCCGACGCCGGGCACGTGTTCACCGACGTCGCGGGAGTCGGACTGGCGCTCTTCGCGATCTGGTTGGCGGCGCGGCCCGCATCGCCCACGCGTAGCTTCGGCCTGTACCGCGTGGAGATCCTCGCGGCCGTGATGAACGGTGTTCTCCTTTTTGGGATCGGCGGCTTCGTCCTCTTCGAGGCGTGGCGCAGATTCTTCGAACCGTCGGACATCGCCAGCACCCCAATGCTGGCGATCGCGACCGTCGGGTTGGTCGCGAATCTCTTCTCAGCGTGGTTGCTGCGGAAGCAGCAGGCAACGAGCCTCAACATGCGAGGCGCATACCTCGAGGTCCTAGGTGACGCTCTTGGTTCAGTGGCCGTCATTGGGGCTGCCCTGGTGATCATGTTCACTGGGCTGCGACAGGTAGACGCGGTCGCGTCGGCGCTCATCGGTGTCTTCATCCTGCCGCGGACCTTCAACCTGCTGCGCGATGCGGTAGACATACTTCTCGAGGCGACTCCGCGCGGATTGGACATGTCCGAGGTCCGCCGCCATCTCCTTGACGCCCCAGGCGTGACCGATGTCCACGACCTGCATGCCTGGACGATCACGAGCGGGATGCCGGTGGTCTCCGCCCACGTCGTTACCTCTCCTGGTGCCGAACCCGCGGCTGTGCTGGACGCGCTGTGCCACTGCTTGTCCGGCGCGTTCGACATCGAGCACTCGACCTTCCAGCTCGAAACACCCGACCGCGAGCCCCTTGAGAAGGAGCCACACGCGTGACGAGCCCCGCCGTAGCAGCCGATCGTCCTGCGCTGCTGCGCCGCGGTCTTCAGCTCGAGTACCTGACCGTCGGGTGGAATCTCGTTGAAGGCGTCGTCGCAGTGTTCGCCGCGCTCGCGGCTGGCAGTGTCGCGCTGCTTGGCTTCGGCATCGACAGCTTCGTCGAGAGTGCCTCGGGAGCCGTACTGATCTGGCGCCTGCGCGCCGAGGGTGCTGGGACCGATCACGAAGCGATCGAGTCGCTCGAGCGACGAGCCCTGCGGCTCGTGGGCGCTTCGCTGTTCTTGCTCGCGGCGTTCGTTGTGAGCAAGGCCGTGGTGTCGCTCTGGCAGCAAGAGGAGCCTGGGGTCAGCGTGGTAGGCATGGCAGTCACGTCCCTCTCGATCGGTGTGATGTGGTGGCTGGCGCGCGAAAAACGTCGCACCGCTCGGGCGCTCGGGAGCCGCGCGCTCGAGGCCGACTCCTTCCAGACGACGGCGTGTTGGTGGCTCGGGGTCGTGGTCCTCGTCGGCATCGGCCTGAACGCGCTCTTCGGATGGTGGTGGGCCGATCCGCTCGCGGCGATCGCGATGTGCTATTTCATCGTGCGCGAGGGCCGCGAAGCGTGGGAAGGCGAGGAGTGCATCGACCAGTGATCAGGCTTCTGGCCGCAGGCGTAGCGGAACCCCCCTAGCTCGGCGGCAGCGGTGTGTTCGTCGAAGGACCGCGATCGCTCCACTTGGCGTCGATCGCGGCACGGATCGCGCGTAGAGACCGCCCTTGGGCTTTCATGTCGATCACGTCACGCGTGATCCCGGTGCAGATGTCTCAGCCAAAGCTCATCGTGTCGATGCGGATCCGGCCATCCGCGTACACCTCGCGTACGTAGCAGTCGAAGTTGCTCCGATGACCGCCCGCCACGCAGCCGCAAAAGCACGGGAAGTATTGCAAGGTGTCGTGATTCGCGGCCGCGTAGCGATACATCGCCTGCGTCTCGGCCGGTAGCTCGAGGAACTCGCTCGGCCACTCGTTCCGTGCAGGTTTCGCGTAGAGCGGCACGAGGCCGTCGCCAGGGCGTGATGTCGGCGCGCACGCCGCAGCCACCGCCGCGCCCGCCGCGATCAGGAAACGCCGTCGGGTCCAACTCGTCATCGCGTCACACCAGCCTAGACCTAGCGATCGACCCTGCCCGAGGCGAGTGCCTGCACGAAGCGCACGATCTCCCAGCGCTTCGTCGGGTCGAGCGTCTCCTTCCACGCCGGCATGCCCGTGCCCGCGACGCCTTCGCTGATCCAGTAATAGACCTCGCCCTCCGCGTGCCGCGGCACGTGCAGCTGCAGATTCACCGGGCGGGGTTGGAGCAGAAAGGCCTGCGGGCCGTCGCCGAGCGCCCGCGGCCCGTGACAGATCGCGCAGTTCGCCTGGAACGCCGCGCGGCCCTTGTCGATCGTCTCGATCGTGTCGGGCGTCGGGTTCTGCGCGAACCGCGCGGTGAACGGTACCGGCGGCGTCGGTATGTTCGGCGCGACGGTGAACGCGAGCACGTAGGTCACGAGGACGAGAATGCCGAGCGCGCCCGCGCTGATCGCGAAGCGCCGCGACTCGCCGCCGCGATAGCGCGCCAACAGCGCGAGCAGCACGAAGACCACCGCCCCCGCGATGAGGAACTGCGCGATGTCCTGCAGCCCCTGGCGTGAGATGGGGAAGTTCATTTCCGCTTCTCCTTCGGCTTACGCGAGGACCACCCGTATAGGACGAAGAGGACGAGGAGCGGCAGCCCGAACCCGATGATCTCGTCGAGCCACGTGCCGGTCGCACCGTGCGGCAGGACCGAAAGGATCACCTGCCCACCTCGAGCTCGTACACGCCGCTGCCGGCGTCGCTCAGGATGATGGTGATCTTCCACGAGCCGGCGTCGAGGCCGGGCAGCGTGAAGCGGTAGCGGCCCGGGCCGAGCTCGGCGAGGTTCTCGACGCCTTCCAGTGGCCCCGCAATGCTCGGCCCACTGAACGTCGCGCCCACTTTCTTGCCGGCCGCCGAATCGCCCTTCGCGTCCACCACGACGACATTGATAGTGAGGGGTGCGCCGGCCTGCGGCTGGAACGGCTCCGAGAAGACGATGAGCTGGTAGGGCGGGACCGCGATGATCCTCGTCGTCGCGTCCTGCCCCGCGGGCTGGGAGACAGGCAGGGTGAAGAGCGCGTGGATGTCGGGCCGGCCCGTGAGACGCACGATCGTCTGGACCTTCCAGGTGCCGAACATCGCGGTCGGGCTGCCCTCCGCGACGTACTCGCCGTGTGCGCGCTCGGTCGTGACGAGCTCCTGCTCGCCCATGTCGTGCTCGACCATCGTGAAGCGCAGCGCGACCTTCTCGGCGCCACCGATCGGCGTGAGTCCCTGCTGCACTCTGACGACGAAGCGGTTGCGTCCGGGGAGCGTCGACGTGGTGAGAAGCTGAACGCGTATGCCGCTAACGTGTTTGGTCTCGTCGAACGCCGCGCCGCTCGCCTGAGCCGGCGGCACGAAAGCGGTGAGGAACGCCGCGGCCACGAGCACGCCCGCGAACATCACGGTCTCACCGACCATACCGCGCCAGAGATGCGCGCTCGCGTCCAGGCCACGCCGCAGCCGCGGCCCCCAGATCAACAGGTTGACCGCGCCCAGCCCCAGTAATGCCACGAGCAGCACGACCTTGGCGAGAAGGGCGATCCCGTAGGGAGTCTCGATGAGGTCCTCGATGAGCACCAGGCGGTCGAGCGACTGCAGTGTTCCCGTCGTGACGATCACCGCGACGGCCACGAGCGCCGTCAGCGAGAACCGCCAGACGGTCCGCCCGAGCTCGCTCGGGTCGTCCGCCCGCGCCGACGGCATCGCCACGTACGAGAACGCGACGACGCCGCCCAGCCAGATCGAGATCGCGATGACGTGGAGATAGTCGAGCGCGACGTAGCGGAGGTCACCACTGGCCGCGGCGTGTGACACGAGCGTCGCGGTGAGTCCGGCGGCGAGCCCGAAGAACGAAGTGGCTTCGCGGCGCGCGTCCGCCGGCAGTAGCCGCGCTGGCACGGCGAGAGACGCCAGTGCCGCGGCACCGGCGAGCCCACGCAGCCCGAGCAACAGGAGCAGGCGCTGCGGGATGCTCGTGCCCAGACCCAGGATGAGGAGCGCGCTCCCCGCGATGAGCGCCGCGCCTCCGGCCATCACCAGGCGCCGCTCGCGCCGCGTCTCCGCGCCGGCGGTCGGGACCCGGATGAACATCGTGAAGAAGCCAACGCCCGTCAGCAGCGCCATCCCCCCGTACGACAGGGCACGTCCAGCGATCTCGAGCGGAGTCGGAGGGGGAGCCGATGGTCCGATGTCCTTGATCTCGGGCAGTGGAGCGTTGACGGCGAACGCGAAGGCTCCCTTCGTCACATGCCCGTCGACGGCCGATAGGGCGGTCCACGCGACAAGGTAGCCACCGTCGCCGAGCGCGCCGAGCGAGACGCGTAAGGTGTTCGGCTCGTCGCTCACCAGCGTCACATCGCGCTGATCGAGTCGCTTCCCATCGACGTCGAGCACCTCAAGGTCGCTGCCGCGCGCGTCGGGCGTCTCGCTGAACGTGACACGGAGCTCCGTCGGCGCCTTCGTGAGCCGAGCGTCGGACGCGGGGTTCGACTTGACGTAAATCGCGTGCGCCGCCGCCGCGCCGCCCATCAGGATGAGGACGGACACGGCGACGAGCGCCGCGAGGAGTCCGCGCACTAGGCGCGGCGCCGGGTCAAGGCGATGGCCAACCCGACCGCGACGATGCCAAGGACGACGGCGGCCGCGGATAGGAAGCGGGTCTGGTCGAGGCCGCTCTGCAGGTCGCCGAGACGCTTGGTGAGCTCGTCCGCGGCTGGGACCTTGTTCGGGTACTGAAGTGCGGCGGTGGTTTCGACGTCGCCGAACCGACCCGGCCCGGACTCGAACTTCTCGGCTATGTCGAGGTTCTCGACCTTCCCCTTGATGTGGAAGACGTAGACGCCGGTCGCCGTCGGCATCACGTATCCGTTGTACGCGCCCGGCGTGCCGAAGCGAGCGGTCACCGTGAGCTGTAGCGGCGCGAGTCCGCCGGTCTGCAGATCGACGGTCAGCGTCTTCTCGAGACCCTCGACGGCTTTCGCGGGAGTCACGCGCGTGTCGGTCACTCGGAGATCAAGACTGTTCATCAGTCCGACGTGCGCCGGCTCGTTCAGCCAACCCACGACGAACTGGTACGGCCCGATGGTGCGGCGTTCGTGCGCCGCTGAGGTGCCGCCGAAGGCGATGAAGCTCGTCACGACGACCAGCGTCGCCGCAATGAGCGAAACGAGGCGCGTCATTTGACCCTCCAAGGTCTTTCGTGCCCGGTGCTCCCCGGGCCGTTCGCTTGACGGAGGGTCAGCCCCGCGGCGGTCCGGTGAGCGCGAGTGCGCTCCACTGCGATGCGTCGAAACGCGCGAAGGCTAACTCGCCAAGCGGCCGTAACGTCGGTCGTGGCAGCCGCGGCCACGCGAGGATCAGGAGTGCGAGTACCAGCGCGAGCTCCTGCGCCGGATGGAGGCCGGAGGTCGCGAAGACCGGACCGAGCTCGGCCGCGCCGGACGGGTGCATTCCGGGCATATCGGTCATCGGTACGCCGGCGAGCGCGAGCACCTTGTGCAGTGCCGCCATCTGTGGCGACATCTCGGCGGTGACGCTCAGCGGCTCGATGAGGAAGGCAAAACGGTACGCGCCGAGGACGAGGGTGTGGTCGAGCGGCGTCCCAGGTGCGACGCGGTGGGGCGGCGCCGCAACGCCCGTGCTGAGAAGAAGCGTGCTGACAGCCGCGATGGCGAAGGCTGCGACTCCGATGACGCGCATGTCTATCGAGAGGATACGTTCTCGGTAGGCTGGGATGCGTGGACTTCAGCCTCGTCCTATTGCTCCTCGGCATGGCCGCGCTCGGGTTCCGCCACGGATTCGACTGGGATCACATCGCCGCGATCACCGACATCACCAGTACGACGAGCGCGGGGCATGCGGAGGTGGACGTGCCAGCCGCATCGCCGGTGACGCCGCACGGGCATGAAGCCGCCGAGATGCGCGGCCATGCGCACGAGCACGCCGAGAGCGGACCCGGGACGATGCACGCCTTCGGCGAGTCCCGTTTCGCACACGAGCAGCGCCACGCGATCGGTCTCGCTTCGCTGTATGCGCTCGGGCATGCGTCCGTCGTGATGTTCCTGGGAGTACTCGCGTTGACGCTCGGCGCGGTCCTGCCTGAATGGGTCGACCCGATCCTCGAGAAGGTCGTCGGCGTGACGCTCGTCGTGCTCGGCGCGTGGGTGATCTATTCGGTCGTGCAGTACCTGCGCGGCAGAGGGGAGTTCCGCCTCCGCAGCCGCTGGATGCTCATGTTCGATCTCGTGAGGAATGCGTGGGGTGCGCTCCAGGCGCGGATCCACGGGCACGAGCACCGTCCATCCGCGCACTCGACGCAGTACGGTCCCGCGACCGCGTTCGGCGTGGGGATGATCCACGGCGTCGGCGCGGAGACAGGCTCGCAGGCACTGCTCCTCGCGGGGATCGCCGGCGCGAGCGGCACGACCGGGATCGTGATCCTGCTCGCTTTCGTCGTCGGGCTCCTCCTGTCGAACACGCTCGTCGCCGTGGTCAGCGCGAGCGGCTTCATCGGAGCACAGCGCATGCAGACGCTCTACGTGGTCGTCGGTGCCTTCGCGGGTGTGGCGAGCCTCGTCATCGGCACGCTCTTCATCGTGGGCCTCGGGACGGCGCTGCCCGACCTGCAGCAGCTGCTCTTCGGCGGCGAGGGCTAGAAGCCGGCGAGGATCTCCTGGCCCTCCGCGGTCTTGATGAACTCGAGGAACGCCGCGACCGCGGGTTTGATCTTGGCGGGGTCGGGATGCAGCGTAAGGATGATCGGCCGACGCACCGGATACGCGCCGCTGTTGACGTTGCGCGTCGTCGCTGCGATACCGTCCAGTGCGAGCAGGCGCAGGGTCTTGTCCTCGGCGGTCGTCTTCTGGATCGTGATCATCGCGATCGCACCTTTGAAGTCGCGCACCGCCTGGTACGTCGGGCCGGACTCGACGACCTCGATGACGTTCTTACCGTACGTCGGCTTACCGCCGAAGAAGTAGGCCTCGAAGCTCGCGCGTGTGGAGCTGCTGCCTTCGCGTACGAGCGGCCGTATGTCGCCCGGCTGGCCACCCACCTGCGACCAGTCTGTGATCTCGCCCGCGTAGATCTTGCGGACCTGCTCCGTGGTGAGCGTACCGATCGAATTCAAGGTATTGACCGCAAGGCCGGTCCCAGTGCCGGCGTACGGGATCGACTGGAGGCGCGACTTCTCATCGGGCTTGAGATCGCGGCTCAGGAACCCGAAGTCGGCGTCGCCGTTCGCGACGAGCGCGATGCTCGTGTCCGCGCCCACGTCCTCGAGCTTGAACGTCACCCCGGCGTGTTTCGCCTGGAAGCGCTGAGCGAGGGCCGTCAGGGATTCGAGGCTGGCGCCGGTCCCGGCACCCCGGTAGGTCCCGGCGGGCAGCGTCGATACCTGCGGCTGTCCCAGTGGGAGGCCGCCGCAGGCGACGAGCGAAGTCGCCAGCAGGGCAGCCAGGTGAACGTTATGTCGCATGAGCATGTCTCATTGTCGGTCATGTGCCGCTGACCGCGCGGGATCGAACAGATATCGTTCGGCCGAATGACGCGTGCGCGCGCGGCGCTGCGATCCGTTCCGGTGGTCGTGCTGGTCGCGCTGTCCTTGACCGCGTGCGCTGACTGGAACCGGGGGCAGGGCATACACGTTCTCGACGCGCAGGTGGTGCGCGTGGTCGAGACGGGCGACCGCAATCTGGCGCCGACGGGCATGCGCCAGCCTTTTCAGCGCGTCGAGCTTCGGCTCGACAGCGGCCTTTACCGCGGTGAGGTCGTCACCGTCGAGTGGGGCGGCCGGCGCGCGCTCGATCCGAACGGCTTTCTGCGCCCCGGCGACCGCGTGCTCGTGACGGAAAGCCGCGAAGGCGGCGAACGGCGTTACGCGGTCGAGGAGATCGTTCGCCTCCCGGCGCTCGCGCCGCTCGCGATCATGCTCTTCGTCGCGCTGCTCGCCGTCGCGCGTGCCAAAGGGCTCGCCTCGCTCGCGGGGCTTGCGGCCAGCATCGCGGTATTTCTGCTCGCGATCGTTCCCGCGCTTCAGCGCGGCGGTGATCCGCTCGTCGCGACGCTCGTGGGGGCGGTGGGCGTGGTGACTGTGTCCGTCTTCGTGGTGCATGGGGCCAATCGGAAGAGCCTCGCTGCGCTCGTCGGCACCCTCGCCGGGCTCGTGGTCATCTGCGTGGTCGCGGTCGTCGGCCTCGCAACGCTGCGTCTCACCGGTCTCGGCTCCGAAGACCAGATCTTCCTCGCGGTCGGGACCGACGGCCGGATCGATATGCCGCGGCTCGTCCTCGCGAGCGTCATCGTTGGCTCGCTCGGCGCGCTCGTGGACATGTGCGTCGGTCAAGCTTCGGCGACCATGGAGCTCGCCGCGGTGGACCCCGAACTCCGACCGGCGCAGCTCTACCGCTCCGCCCTGAACATCGGTCACGACCACATCGGATCTCTCGTCAATACGCTGGCGCTCGCGTACTTCGGTGGCGCCCTGCCGCTCATCCTGCTGCTTTCGCTCGGCTTCCAGCCGCTCTCGGTCGCGCTCAACAGCGAGGAGATCGTCGAGTCGATCCTCGCGGTGCTCGCGGCGAGCATCGGCCTGGTGCTCTGTGTCCCCGTCACCACCGCGATCGCGGTGTTCTTCGTTAGGCGGCAGGTGCGTTAGAGCGCGGCCCTCTCGCGCCGGCAGCGTCCGCAGAGACCGTAGAAGTCCAGGCGCTCGTGGTCGACCTGGAAATCGTGGCGCTCGCGGATGCCACGCAGCACCGGGCGGAGGATCGTCTCGTCCACGTCGTCGACGCGCTGGCAGCTTGTGCACACGAGGTGATGATGATGCTGGGAAACGCAGGCCACGTACGCGGACACGTGACCCGGTCGCTCGAGCCGTGTCGCCATCCCGGCTTCGACCTGCGCCTCGAGGGCGCGGTACACGGTGGCCAGGCCGAGGCGGGGATGGCCACGGTGGAGGCGTTCGTATAGCTCCTGCGCTGACACGGCCTGGCGCTCGGCAGCAAGCGCCTGCGCGACGATGACCCGCTGCTTCGTGAGTCGCCGGCCGCGCGAGGTGATGCGCTTGGCAAGAGCCGTTCGCGAGGCGGTTCGTGGCATGCGGACAGCATACGCCGTCCTCGGCATCTTCGAGTATGATTCTCAACTATGAATTGAGACCCATTCTCGATAACAGGAGAGTTGGCCCATGCGCAAGCTCATGGTCGTGTTGCTGGCCCTCTTCGCGGCAGTGCCGCTGACCGGGTGCCGGATCGTCGGTGGCGGCAGCCCGCAGGTCCTGGCCACGACGACGATCCTCGCGGACATGGCGAAGCAGGTCGCGGGCGACCGCATGACGGTCGGCTCGATCGTGCCGGCGGGGGCTCATGTCGAGGAGTACGAGCCGCGGCCGGAGGACGCGAAGCGCATGTCCGACGCGCGGCTGGTCATCACGAACGGCCTCGACCTCGACAAATGGGTCGAGCCGCTCCTCCGCAACGCGAAAGGCGGCACGCCGGTCGTCGTCGTGACCGACGGCCTAGCCGATATCGACGGGAACCCGCACATGTGGTTCGATCCCGCGCTCGCGCGCGGTTACGTGGGGAAGATCCGCGACTCGCTCATTCTTCTCGACCCGCAGGGCAGAGATTTCTACACGGTCAGCGCGCTGAGGTATTCGCAGGAGATTCTCGCCCTCGAATTGGAGCTCACGGCGAAGGTCGCGACGATCCCGGTGGCTCGCCGCAAGCTGGTCACATCGCACGACGCGTTCCCGTACTTCGCGAGCGCATTCGGCTTCGAGATCGTCGGCTTCGCGCAGCCGGAGCCGG
>JANNHF010000103.1:0-11517 GCA_031404235.1 Chloroflexota bacterium | reverse complement strand
GGCATGGCCGGTGTCGACCGCCTCGCCGAGCTGCGCTGCGTCGAGATGGGCCACAAGCAGCTTCTCGTCCTCGCGCGCGTGTCGGTGCGTAACGACATCCCGGCGGGCGAAGCGGAGCGCCTCATGGTGCGGCTGCGTGGCCGGCTCAAAGCCGAGCACCCAGAGGTCATGGAGTCCTACATCGAGCTCGGTCCGGGTTGAGCCTCGTGCTCTATCACCGCATCGACGATCCGGACTCTGCCGCCGTGCGTCGACGCGTGGTCGAGCTCGGGCTCAAACCACGCTTCGATTTCCAGAACGTCGACACCGACGGCGCCGCTGCGTTCGCGGAGCACGGCGGCCAGCGCGTCCCTGCGCTGTGGGACGGCGTCCTGTTACACGAGGGACGCGCCGCCGTTTTGACGCAGATCGATCGCCTAACGGATGGGCGCTAGTCGCCCGAGCCGCTGCCACCGCTCGCGCTGCCGGCCTCCACCCGCTTCATCCGCGCTTCACGCACCAGACGGTCGAACAGCTCGCCGGCGTTCACGAGGATGGTCTGCAGGTCGGTGACGGCACGGTCGACGATCACGCGGTAGCGCTGACGCAGATCGGCGCTGTCGAACGTGGCACCGGTCGCCGGGTCGTTGTCCTCACACGGAGAGAGGTCCGCAGCGAGCCGGATCTCATCGCGGGCCCGATTGCGAACGGCATCCATCTGAGTACGGACGTCCTGTTCCGCGGCGTCGAGCGTCTCGTCGGACAGGTCCTTGTTGGTCCCCTCGGCGAGGGCTTCTGCCAGGTCGCGGATGACGCGGAGATCGCCGCGTGCTTTCGCGACCTCGTCATCGAGTCGCTTCAGGGCGTCGCGACGGGCGTCGAGCGCGGCTTCGCATCCGGCTCCCTCCGATGTTTGCGCAGCCGCTGGTGCGAACACGCGTATCCGCACCTCGTCGCCAACGACAGTCGCGGTGATGAACACTCCGCTCATGCCGACGATCAGCACGGCGGCGGCGGTACCCAGCTTCAGGTGCAGGACGAGCTCGATGACCCGGTCGAAAAGTTGCGAAAACATGCTCACCTCTCGACAAAGTCAAACGGAAGCCGGGGCGCTGGTCATCGGGTACTCCAGTAGGGGTACGGGTCTCCTAGGCTTTCCACGTGTTGGAAGACCTGCCGCCCGGCGCCGCGATCGATGAGGACCTGCTCGTTGTCGAACGGCTCGGTGGCGGACGGCGCTATGAGGTGTATCGCGCGACCGACCAGAGGAGTGGAGCGGATGTCGCCGTCAAGCTGCTGCGGCCGGCACTTGTAGACGATCGGGCCGCGCGCGAGGCATTCAAGCGAGAGGTAACGATCGCGACGGGCCTGGCGCATCCCGGTCTGGTCCGGCTGATCCGCTGGGCGGAGGGACCTCCGGCGCGATCGGTGTGGGAATTCGTGCCGGACCCCTCGCTCGATGTCCTTCTCGATGTGGTCGGGCCGCTCCCTGTTCTCGACGTGTGCCGGATCGGCGCGCGCGTCTCGTCCGCACTCGCATATCTGCACCAACAGGACATCGTTCACCTCGATGTGACACCGGCGAACGTCGCGGCGGGTGCAACGACGCGTCTTCTCGATCTCAGCCTCGCGCGCCGTGGCGCTCACGGGCTGGCACTAACGCATCCGGTCGGAACGGCGGCATACATGTCACCCGAGCAGTGCACCGCAGGGCGGGTCGACGCGCGTAGCGACATCTTCGGCGTGGGTGCGACGCTGTACGAAACGCTCAGCGGGATCGCGCCGTTCGGCGAAGGCGACATCGAAGCCGAGGACCTCGAGAGTCGTTACCCGCAGCTGTCGATCCCGCCGCAGCCACTGGCTGACCTCGTTGGAGCGGCGCCACGTGTCTTGACCGATCTCCTGGAGTCGTGCCTGTCGGCGGATCCCAACGCGCGGCCGTCGTCCGCGCGTCAGCTCGAGGCCGAGCTGCGGCGGGTCAGCGCGCGCCTGGGAGTCGTGATCCCGCCGTCATAATCCGCGGCGTGGGGGAGCTGCGACTACCGGAGCTGGGCGATCGCTACAACGCGGCCCAGACCTACGTCGACGCGCACCGCGCACAGCGGCCAGACGCCCTCGCGATCCGCTGCCAGGGCGTGTCGGTGACCTACGGCGAGATGGCGCGGAACGTCGATCGTTGCGGGAACGCGCTGCGGGAGCTCGGCGTTGACGCCGAGGACCGCGTCGTGATCCTGTGCCTCGATTCGCCGGCCTTCGTGTACGCATTCTTCGGCGCGATCAAGCTCGGCGCGATCCCGGTCCCCACGAACACGCTGCTCCCCCCGCGCGATCTCGCGTACATCCTGCGTGACAGCCGCGCGGTCGCGATCGTCGTCAGCGCGCCGCTGCTGGCGAAGGTGCTCGAGGCCCGAAGGGATTGCCCGCGCCTCGAGCACATCCTCGTGACCACGTCGGGCACGGCCCCGCTCGACGGTCCGCCGCCGACCGGCGTGACATCGTTCGAAGAAGCGCTGGCCGCAGCCGACGACGAGCTCGACCCCGCCGACACGACGCCAGACGACATGTGCTTCTGGCTGTACTCCTCCGGCACCACCGGCTTTCCAAAAGGCGCGGTGCACCTGCAGCACGACATGATCTACTCGGCCGAGACCTTCGGCCGCCACGTGCTCGGCTGCACCGAGCAGGACCGCTACTTCACGGTGTCACCGCTCTTCCACGCCTACGGCCTCGGCAACGGCGTGTTCGTCCCGATGCGCTACGGCGCGTCGGTCGTGTACAAGCCGGAGCGCGCGACGCCCGATCTCGTGTACGGGCTCGTGACGAGCGAGCGGCCGACGGTGATGTACACGGCGCCCACGTTCTACGCCGCGCTGCTGGCGTATCCGGAAGACAACTTCAAGTACGACCTGTCGTCGCTTCGCTTCTGCGTGTCCGCTGGAGAGTCGCTGCCGAAGCCACTCTTCGACGCGTGGAAGAAGCGCTTCGGCATCGAGATCCTCGACGGCATCGGCTCGACGGAGATGCTGCACATCTTCATCTGCAACCGGCAAGGGCAGGCGCGCGGCGGCACGAGCGGTACGGTCGTGCCGGGCTACAAGGCCAAGATCGTCGATGACGAGGGGCGCGAGCTCGGCCCGGGCGAGACCGGCAACCTCTGGGTGTCCGGTGACTCGTGCTGCGCCTTCTATTGGAACAAGCACGAGAAGTCGAAGGCAACGTTCCGCGGCGAGTGGACGGTGACGGGCGACAAGTACCACCAGGGCACCGACGGTCACTACACGTACGAGGGCCGCTCGGACGACATGCTCAAGGTGTCGGGCCAGTGGGTCTCGCCGGCGGAGGTCGAGGCCGCGCTGATGGAGCACCCGGCGGTCCTCGAGTGCGCCGTCGTCGGCGCGAAGGACAAGGACGAGCTCACCAAGCCGCGCGCGTTCGTGCTGCTCAAGAAGGACCGCCAGCCGAACGAGGCGCTGGCCGACGAGCTGAAGCAGTTCGTGAAGACGCGTATCGCGCCGTACAAGTACCCGCGCTGGATCGAGTTCGTCGACGAGCTGCCGAAGACCGCGACGGGCAAGATCCAGCGCTTCAAGCTCCGCGAGCGCGACGGGACATAGGGAGGACCGCATGACGGCGCTGCCGTGGTTCCGAGCGCGGGCCAGTGTCACGACGCGGAGCTGAGCCGAAACCACCCTGGTCGGATGTTCCTCGCGACGTAAAGGACGACGTGGCGCGAATGCTGGGGTCGCCTGTCGCGCGTGCGGCGCGCGTGTATGGCGGCTATGCGCCCTCCGCGACGTTCCGCATGATCCTCGCGGACGGCCGCACGGCGTTCTTCAAGGGGATCAACGCGACGAGCAACGAGTACATGCACCGCGCGCTGCCGCGGGAGGAGCGCGTGTATCGCGAGCTGGGCGGACAGATCGGCCCGTGGGCGCCGGCATTCCTCGGCGCCTTCAAGCGGCTCGACTGGCACGTGCTGCTGCTTGAGGATGTCGGACCGCAGACGATGCCGCCCTGGTCACCCGCCAAGGCGCGCCGTTCCGCGCGCTCGTACGCGATGTTCCACGCGAGCACGCACGGTCGGCCGCTTCCGCGCTGGCTTTCCCGTACCGAGCATCACGAGTTCGCGGAGTTCTGGCGGAGCCTTTCCCAAAGCGGCGAGCTCGCGAAGACTGCCGGCCTGGCGCGGCGGCGTGCCGAGGAGGCTCGCGAGTGGCTCGACGTAGCGCTTCCGCTGCTGCGGCAGAACGCCGAGCGCCTTGTGCGACTGCGAGCACCGCATTCGCTCCTCCATTTCGATACGCGCTCCGACAACGTCCGCCTCCAGCGAGAACAGCTGCGGATCTTCGACTGGAACTTCGCCAGCGTCGGTCCGCACGAGATCGACGCGGCCGCGTTCGCCCAGGCGACCGAGGCGGAGGGCGGACCAACGGCCGAGCGGACGATGGGCTGGTACGCGGAGGTCATGCCGCTGCGCGAGTCCCACATCGACGCGTCGGTCGCAGGGATCGCCGGGTACTTCGCCGACCGCGCCTGGCGGCCGCCGATCCCCGGTGTGCCTCGCGTGCGCGCGTTCCAACGCCAGCAGCTGAAGGTCACCCTCGCGTGGGCCGCGCGGCGGTTCGATCTGGCGGAGCCGCGCTGGCTCGCGGCGGTCGCCGACTGATGCCGGAGTGGCCGGACCTCCACGTCCTTCGTGGCCGTCTCGCGACGGCATTCGTCGGCAAACACGTCACCGCCGTGCGCGTCCACGATCCGCTCGTACTCCGCGCCGCGCGGTCGCTCCCGGACGCGCTGAATGGACGTGCGCTGGCGAGCGTCGCTCACCGTGGCCGCTTCCTCGTGTTCGCCTTCGACGACGACACTCGCGTGGTGATCAATCCGATGCTTTCGGGACTCTTCGACATCGTCCCCACGGAGACCAAGCTCCGCGCCACGACGGCGTTCGCGCTCACCTTCGACGCGATCGGCTCGGACGCACCGCGCAGGGACGCTCGTGACCTCCGCTATCGCGACGACACGCGGATGGGCAAGGTCTATCTGGTCGAGCCGGGCGCGAGCACGGCCGATCTTCCGGGTCTCGACCGCCAGGGTCCCGAGGCGGGCGCGCTGTCATGGAACGCGGACGAATTCGCCAAGCGTGCGAAGGCGACACGGCGCGAGCTGCGGAATCTCCTCATGAGCGGCGACTTCATCGCGGGTATCGGCAACGCGTACGCGGACGAGATCCTGTGGCAGGCGAGGCTGCACCCGAAACGCCGCGTCGCGACGCTCGACGAGGGTGAGATGGACCGGCTCTATGGCGCGCTGCGTGAGACGCTGGCCCGGGCGGTCGAGATCGTGGAGAACGAACTGCCGCCCGAGCTCGGGACCAAGATCCGCACCCACATGAAGATCAGAGGGAAGGTCGGCGATCCCTGCGCGCGGTGCGGCACGAAGATCGTGCGCACGCGCCACGGCCTTGACGAGATGTTCGTATGCCCCAAATGCCAGCCGCCGCCAAAAGGACAGCTTCGTTGAGCCGGCAGCATCAGCCCCGAATGGTGGAACGGGGCTGATCAGTCAGCGAGGACCGCGACCGCGGGGCGGGCGCCGAGGCTGGGCATGAGCGCCCGGCCGATCCACTCAGCGGTCTGATCCGCCGGCATCGGGCGCGCGATCAGGAAGCCCTGGATGCCGTCGCAGCCGAGGGCGGCGAGCCGCTCGCGCGTCTCCGCGTTCTCGACGCCCTCCGCGACCACGGCGTAGCCGAGTCCGTGCCCGAGCTCGACCGTGGCGCGTACGATCGTCGCGTTCGATTCGTCGCTCGTCATGCCGATGACGAACGACCGGTCGATCTTGATCTGGTCGAGCGGCAGGCGGTTGAGATACGCGAGCGACGAGTAGCCGATGCCGAAGTCGTCCAGCGCGATGTGCACGCCCATGGCGCGCAGCGAGTCCATGGTCTGCAGCGCGCGCTCGGGGTCTGCGGCGAGTACGGTCTCGGTGATCTCGAGACGCAGCAGCTCCGGTCGCGCGTCCCAACGCTGCAGAAGCTGTGCGATCGTCTGGGGGAGCTGCGGGTCGTGGACGTTGCGCATCGAGAGGTTCACCGCGATCGGCACGCGCAGCCCGGCGAGCTCCCACGCGCGCGCCTGCCGGATCGCCTCGGTCAGTACGGTGCGCGTCAGCCGCTTGATGAGACCGGTGCGCTCGGCGAGCGGGATGAACTCGTCCGGCCCAACGAGCCCGCGCTTTGGGTGCATCCACCGCACGAGCGCCTCGACGCTCGAGATGGCGCCGGTGCGCAGATCGATCTGTGGCTGGTAATAGAGGATGAGCTCGCCTTCGTCGACGGCGCGGCGGAGGTCGGACATCAGCGCGAGGCGTCCAGCGCCGTCGCGCTCGTGCTCCGACGAGAACACCGCCAGGCCCGCGAGCGATCCCTTCGCCACGTACATCGCGACGTCAGCGCGAGAGAGCAGCTGCTCGGCCTGCGTCGCGTGCGCGGGAGCCACCGCGACGCCGACGCTCGCTCCGATGTCGAGCATCTCGCCGTCGAGCGGGAACGCCTGCTCGAGCGCTGCGAGCATCTTCTGGGCGACGCGCGCCGCGCCGGTCTCGTCGGTGCCGGGCAGCAGGATGGCGAACTCGTCACCGCTGAGCCGGGCGACGGTGTCCGCCGTGCGAAGGCTCGCAGCGAGGCGCGGGCCGACCTGGCGCAGCAGGTCGTCGCCCACATCGTGGCCGAGGCTGTCGTTCACCGCCTTGAAGTCCGTGAGGTCCATCACCAGGACCGCCACCGACTCGCCGGTGCGCGGCTGGCGCAGGAGCTGCTGATGCAGGCGCTCGATGAGGAGTGCGCGGTTTGGCAGGCCGGTGAGCAGATCGTGGAAGAGCTGGTACTCCCGCTGCTTGCGCAGCTCGAGCAGTTCGCGTATCGCCCCCGACATGATGAGCGCGGTCATGAGGTAGAGCGACACGCCCAACGCGACGCGCTGGATCTCGACGTTGTACCCGTAGGTCGCGTGACGCCAGCCGACGATCACGAGGAACGCGACCGTGAGGATGGAGGCGGAGGTGAGCGCGCCGAGCCGGCCGAAGCGGAACGCCGAGCCGATGATGATGAGCACGCCGACGACCCACGCGATCCACTGCGGGTCCGCGGCGAAGACCCAGATGGCGTAGATGACGACGGAGGTGTCGACGACGAAGCTGAAGCGCGCGACGCGGTCGTAGCCGGCGGTGGTCCGCGCGCTTTCCACGAGGCGCGTGTTGATGAGCGTCCACCCGAGCAGCGCCGCGCCGAGAACGAGGACATGGCCCGGCGCGAGGCTCGGAAAGAGCGGACCGAGGGCAAAGACGAGGAGGGCGCCCGCAAGCCGCGCCACCTGGAGCGTGCGCTCCAGACGGCGATCCTCGAACAGCGCATCCTCCACGACAGCCACCCCGGACCGAAGAGGCTAATCGGCGGAGGCCGCGTTGGACCTCCGCCGCCGGGGGCAAGTGGTATCAAGGCGGTCGCGCCCATACTTGGGTCAGTTCCACACCGGAGGTCACCTGTGCCGAACACCGTCCTCGTGACGCTCGAACCGCCGATCGCGGTCGTCCAGCTCAACCGGCCGGAGGTCCTGAACGCCCTGAATGAAGAGGTCTTGGGCGAGCTCGTCACGGCTCTGGAGGCGCTGGATGACGACCCAGAGATCCGCTGCATCGTGCTGACAGGCAGCGAACGCGCGTTCGCCGCCGGTGCCGACATCAAGGAGAACTTCGTCACCGCGACCCCGGTATCCATGCTCGCGCAGGACCTCACCGCTCGGTGGGAGGCGATCCGCAGGGTGAAGACCCCGATCGTGGCGGCGGTGTCGGGCTTCGCACTGGGCGGCGGCTGCGAGCTGGCGATGACCTGCGACATCATCGTCGCGTCCGAGACGGCGAAGTTCGGACAGCCCGAGATCAACCTCGGGCTCATCCCGGGGGCGGGTGGAACGCAGCGCCTGACGCGCGCGGTGGGGAAGTGGGTCGCGAACGAGATGATCCTCACCGGCCGTTTTGTCGGCGCGCAGGAAGCGAAGGCGATCGGCCTCGTGGCGCAGGTCTATCCCGCGGTCAGCTGGCTGCAGGATGCGAAGACCCTCGCACGCACGATCGCCGAGAAGGCGCCGGTCGCGGCGCGGCTCGCGACCGAGGCCGTTGATCTCGCGTGGAACTCGACGCTCGACGCGGGTCTCGAATTCGAGCGCAAGGCCTTCTACCTGCTGTTCGCGACCGAAGATAAGAAGGAAGGCGTCGACGCCTTCATCAACAAGCGCAAACCCAGCTTCAAGGGGAAGTAATGAACGGGCCGCTCCGTCTCGAGCGCGACGGCGCGCTCGCTGTCATCACGCTCGACCGTCCCGACGTGCTCAACGCGTTCGACGAAGCGCTCACGAGCTCGCTCACGCTCGCGATCGACGAGGTCGCCGCGGACGCCACGGTGCGCGCGGTCGTGATCACCGGTGCAGGCCGCGGATTCTCAGCGGGTCAGGATCTGCGCGACCGTTCCCTGAAGGTCGCCGCGGGCGAAGACCTCCAGCTGGGTAACGAGCTGCGGCGCCGTTACCACCCGGTCATCGCGAAGATCCGCGAGATGCGCAAGCCGATCGTCGCCGCCGTCAACGGGGTCGTCGCCGGCGCGGGCCTGGGGATCGCCGTCGCGTGTGATGTGCGCGTCGCGGCCTCGTCCGCCGTGTTCCGGGCGGCGTGGACGCGCGTCGGTCTGGTGCCCGATGCCGGGTCCGCGTACCTGCTTCCACGCATCGTGGGGTGGGGACGCGCGGTGGACATGATCCTGACCGGGGACCCGGTCAGCGCCGACGAGGCGCTCCGGATCGGCCTCGTGACGCGCGTGTGGCCCGATGCTGAATTCGCCGCCGCGTGGCGCAAGTACGCGCTCGCGCTGGCCGATGGAGCGACAGAGGCGTACGCGCTCTCGAAGGAGGGACTGAACGCCGTGTGGGACCGCGACTTCGCCTCCTTCCTCGAGCTTGAGTCGTCGCTGCAGGATCGAGCGGGCCGCACGCGCGATTACGCCGAGGGCGTGCAGGCATTCACGTCGAAGACGCCGCCGAAGTTCGAGGGACGCTAGAGATGAGCCGGCATCCGCGCGACGCGGTGATCCTGGGCTTCGTGCGAACGCCCATCGGCCGCTACGGCGGCGCCCTCGCACAGCTCCGGCCGGACGACCTCGCGTCTCACGTGATCCGCGCCGTCCTCGAGCGCACCGACATCGGTGACAGCGAAGTCGACGAGGTCGTGTTCGGCGCGTCAAATCAGTCCGGCGAGGACAACCGGAACGTCGGTCGCATGGCGGCGCTGCTCGCGGGCCTGCCGGACACGGTGCCGGGCGTCACGGTGAATCGACTCTGCGGCTCGGGCCTCGAAGCCGTGAACGACGCGGCGCGTCGGATCCGTCACGGCGAGGCGGACATCGTCATCGCCGGCGGCGTCGAGAGCATGACGCGCGCGCCGCAGATCACGCTCAAGCCGTCAGAGGCGTTCCCGCGCGGCGAGCGGGTGCTGTACGACACGACCCTCGGGTGGCGTCTGGTGAATCCGCGGATGGTCGATCTCGGCTATCACCCGATCTCGCTCGGCGAGACCGCGGAGAACGTCTGCGTCAGGGAGACGGTGTCGCGCGCCGAGCAAGACCAGTACGCGGCGCGCAGCCAACAGCGGTACGCGAAGGCCAAAGCGGAGGGCTTCTTCAACGCCGAGATCGCGCCGGTGCACAACGGCACGGCGCTCGTGAGCGATGACGAGCATCCGCGGCCCGACTCGAGCGTCGAAAAGCTCGCGAGCCTCCGGCCGGCGTTCAAGAAGGACGGCACCGTGACCGCGGGCAACTCGTCGGGCATCAACGACGGTGCCGCGGCGCTCATCATCGCGTCGCGCGAGAAGGCGCAGGCGCTCGGATTGCGCGCGCTCGGACGTGTCGTGGCCGCGGCTTCGGCCGGCGTGCACCCGGACTACATGGGCCTCGGCCCGATCCCGGCGGTACGGAAGCTGATGCAGCGGACGGGCGTGGCGCCCGACGAGTGCGACGCGATCGAGCTCAACGAGGCGTTCGCCGCGCAGGTCATCCCGTGCATCCGAACGCTACGGCTGCCCGAGGACCGCACCAACCCGAACGGTGGCGCGATCGCGATCGGCCACCCGATCGGGATGTCCGGCGCGCGGCTCGCCGGCACCGTCCTGCGCGAGCTCGAGCGTCGCGGAGGTCACTACGGCATCGCGACGATGTGCATCGGTGTCGGCCAGGGCCTGGCTACGCTTTTCGAGCGCGAGTCGGCCTAGCCGGCGGCGGTCCCGCCGGCAAGCGACCCACGTCCTGCAGTGCCCGGCGCAGCGCGAACTCGATCTGGGCGTTCACGCTGCGCAGCTCGTCGGCCGCCCACCTCTGCAGAGCCTCGTGCAGCGACGCGTCCACGCGTAGCAGGTAGGCCTTCTTCTCTGCCACGACCGGACTAGGTGTACAGGGTTCCCGTGTTCACGACCGGCTGCACGTTCTGCTCGCTGCAGAGGACGACGAGGAGGTTGCTGACCATCGCCGCTTTCCGCTCCTCATCGAGCTCGACCACGCTGCGCTTCGACAGCTCCGCGAGCGCCATCTCGACCATGCCGACCGCGCCTTCTACGATGCGCGCGCGTGCCGCGACGACCGCGCTCGCCTGCTGGCGGCGCAGCATCGCCTGTGCGATCTCTGGTGCGTACGCGAGGTGCGAGAGGCGCGCCTCGATGACTTCGAGGCCGGCTTTCGAGAGGCGGTCCTGCACTTCGCTCCGCAGCCGACCGGTGATCTCGTCGCTGCTGGTGCGCAGTGAGAGCTGGTCGTCCTGGTGGGAGTCGTACGCGTAGCTCGTCGCGAGGTTGCGGACCGCGGCCTCGGTCTGGACCTTCACGTAGTTCTCGTAGTCGTCGACCTGGAACACTGCTTCGGCGGTGTCAGCGACGCGCCACACCACGATCGACGCGATCTCGATGGGGTTGCCGTCGTGGTCGTTGACCTTGAGCTTCGCGCTTTCGAAGTTGCGCACGCGCTGCGAGACCTTGCGACGGGGCATCGTGAACGGATTGGTCCACCAAACCCCCGGCTGGTTGACCGTGCCTGCGTAGTTGCCGAAGAGCTGGAGCACCTGCGCTTCGTTCGGGCTCACGATCAGGAACCCGCCGAAGCAGATCGCGATAGCAATGATCGCGAGGATGTCTAGGACGATCAGGGGCCCGGGCAGGGCAAACAGCGCGGCGATCGTGACAAGCTCCAGGACTACCAGGAACAGGAACGTGAGCAGACCCGGTGCGATGAATGCTGGCTTCTCGCGGATCATGTCTTTCCTCCCCAAACGCTAATTACGCGACGTTCCAGATGTAAGCGGCCTCGTCCTCGCGGGCCGAATCGCCTGACCGACGGCCGCACTAGCGCGCGGACCACGCATAGCGCCCCCCGGATACCTCTTTTGGTCAATACTAGCACTTTGTAATCATAACGTCAACCGAGCCTCTTGACCCGCCCCCGAACCG
>JANNHF010000102.1:0-3320 GCA_031404235.1 Chloroflexota bacterium | reverse complement strand
GGAGTATTCCCACGCGCATCGACGTAGTCCGTATTCATGCCTTCGAGCATGAAGGCTTGACGGGTGAGGTCCGAGCGCAAACGGTTGCGCGGATGGTCAGAGGCCACGTCGAGAGCGTCCTGCGCAAGTTGGAGTTCCGGTCGCGATCACAAGTCGCAGCGTGGGTGGCGGGCGCCGAACCGGTACGTACGTACTAGCGCCCCGCACATCGCCGATAATTGCGCGTGTTTTCCACGCTTTCGGAGCGGTGGACGACGCCTACGTTGACGCCATCTCATCTGATGGAGATAGAAGATGGCGATGCGGCGGATCGAGCGGATCGCGTTGGTGCTCGCATTCACGGCAGCCGCGCTCACGTCCTGCGGCACAAGGGCCGGCTCGCCGGCGACGACTGGCACTTTGGAACGAGAGGGCATCTCGCGCCTCCGCTCGATCGATGAGCTCTTCTACCCCGCATCACCGGTTGTAGTAGAGGACTGCCGCGGGAAACCCTGCTGAAGCAGCAAGCTCGTCTCCGCCGGCCTTGACCTCCGCAGCGTTGCAGGCTAGGAAGCGAAACTCACCATCGGCCGACATGCCCGCGCTCAAGCCGACTGGGCAACGATCGCGGCGAAGGTTCAGGCGACGGCTGCCCGCCTGATTGCCTTCGCCGATCCGCGTATCTGACGCCCGCGCTGGTAACTGATCGGGTGCGAGCCATGCTCAGAAAATCAGCGTGGGCCGCTTCTCTGAACAATGCGCACGAGCCGCACTGAAGACCGACGGCGCTCGTCGTCGCCCTTCGAACGGTCTGGCTCGCGTATGTCGCTCGACCATCCGTCTTGTTTTCCACCATCCCTCGACCATAGGTCGAACCTCGAACCTGAGCCGGAGCGGGAAGTTGGCAGCATACGTTTGCTCGAGGCCCAGGTCGATCGGACGCGCCGCCCGCGACGACGTGCCAGTAGCTCTCTTGGACACGATGGAGCACGAGGAGCTGATCGCCGCGATGGACGAAGACCCCTACATCATCCGGTGGGTGTTTCGAGCTCATCGATCCGACCAGCCAGGTCGACGTCCGCGTCCGAGATCCCGCCCGTCGCGTGTGTGGTGAGCACGATGCGGACGTTGCGGTACTTCTCGATGTGAATGTCCGGATGATGGTTCGCGGCGTTCGCCGCTTCGGCCACGCGGTTCGCGAAGGCCATCGCGCCCTTGAATCCCTTGAACGTGAATGTCCTCGTGATCGCGTTGCCCTCACGCAGCCACGTCCCCGTGGCGAGAAGTAGCGCCAGCGCGGCTGCGTCGAGCCGCGTCTCGTTCTCAGGAGGAGCCATCGCCGCCAAGCGTACCGAGCGCAGCCGTCTCCGCTCGCGCGCGCCGCGCGAGTAGGCGGCTGAAGCCGATCCCGAACGCGAGCCCGCCGCAGAAATACATGAGCGAGCCGATCAGGAGTGGGAGCACGAAAACGCCCGCGCCGAGCATGGCGCCTGACGCGAGCGGACCGAGCGCGTTGGTGAAGCCCCACACCGCGAAACCCGCGCCCACGGCCGTCGCGCGTTCCTCGGGGACGGTCGCGGCCATGAGCAGCGACTGGTGGAAGGGCCACGAGAGGTTGGTGAAGAAGCCGCGCAGCACGAACAGCAGCGCCGCGACGGTGAAGACCGGTGCGACGACGATGAGCGCTAGACACGTGCCGCTTGCAGACAGCGCCAGCAGCACTGTTCGCGGCCCACCGAGGTGCCGCTCGAGGACCGGCACCGCCACCACGGTCGCGAGCGAGAGGATCTGCGCCGCCGCGTACCAGGGTCCGAGGTCGGCCTCGTTGACGCCGAAGCGCAGGCCGAACCACAGGGGGAGGAGCTGCACTGCGATGCCCAGACCGAAGCCGAGGAATCCGATGCCGAGCGCGTACGTCGCGATCGCCGGGCGTGATCTCTGCGGCAGCCAGCCCGATGCGACGCGCGCCGCACGCACGCTCGTGTCCTCGCGCAATGGCACCAGCAGCACCGCCGCGACGACGGTGAGCGCCGCCATCACGAGGTAGGGGAGCTGGTAGCTCTCGAGGTCACCGACGCCCAGGCTTGTGCGAAGGAGGGTGGGCACGGCAGCGGCGATGGACCCGACCGCCAGAGCCAGACTCCAGAGCGCCTGGCTCGCGGCGAACACGCGCGTGCGTTGCGTTTCGCTCGCCTTCTCCGCGAGGAGCGCGTCGAAGCTCGAGATCGTGAGTGCGCCGGCGGCGCCGTTGGCGAGGCCGACGCCGCCGAGGACGCTGGCGGCCATCAGCCATGTCGCGTCGGTCGTCGCGGCGAACACGAGGTAGCTCAGCACCGGCACGAGCGTGCCCGCGACGAGGAATCGCCGACGGCCCCAGCGGTCGGCGAGCACGCCCGAGAACGCCACGATGAGCGATGTGACCAGCCCGGACACCGCGTAGAGGAGGCCGATGAACGCCGGCTGGATGCCTGCGCGGTCGAGGTAGAGCGGCAGGACGACGAGCAGGTAGCCCATCGGCACGGTCGAGACGAACGAGCTGGCCAGCAGCAGACGAGTGCCGGAAGGGGCGTATTCGCGCATCCGCAGAGGCTAGCGTCGTCCGCATTGCGTACGCGGGGTGCCCAGCGTTATCCTCGTCGCACTTAGAACTTGTGAACCCCGGCCGGCGGGGCACGCCGTTCCGTCGGCCGCTTACGCGATCAAAGGGGCGTTCGCCCCAGGACGGCGAGCATCCCCGCGTTCGCGCCACACGGAAAGGAACTTAAGATGCCCGACCCCCTCGTCGTGGGCCTTGCGGCCCTCGTCGGAGGCCTCGTCGGCTTCGCCGCTAGCCTCCTGGTCCGCCGTTCCTTCGCGCTCGGCAGTGAAACGGCCGCGCGCGCGAATGGGGAGCGTCTGGTCGCGGAGGCGCGCGCGAAGCAGAAGGAGATCCTCCTCGAAGCCAAGGACGAGGCCATCAAGCTGGCCAAGACGGCCGAGACCGAGAACCGGGAGCGCCGCGCGGAGCTCCAGCGCTACGAGACCAGGCTGGACAAGAAGGACGAACAGCTCGACCAGAAGCTCGCCGCCGTGGACCAGCGGGAGCGCCGCCTGGTCGAGAAGGAGCTCGAGCTCGAGGCCGAGCGCGAGAAGATCGCCCAGCTTCAGACCGAGCAGCGGACCGAGCTGGCCCGCGTGGCGGGCCTGTCGATGGATGAAGCCCGAGGCCTGCTGCTGAAACGCGTCGAGGACGAGATGCGGGACATCACGAACCGCAAGGTGCGCGATCTCGAAGCGGAGGCGCGGGAGACCGCGGACGCCAAGGCCCGCGACATCATCACGATGGCGCTCCAGCGGTACGC
>JANNHF010000101.1:0-12515 GCA_031404235.1 Chloroflexota bacterium | reverse complement strand
GGATGCGTGGTTTCGACAGGGCAGGCGACGTGAGCGTCGCGAGCCGAGGAATGCTGTTCCTCCTCGTAAATCCGAACGGCAGCCAGATAACTGGCACAAATTCCTACGCACTCGCTGCCTAGTCAGTGAGCGTCCTCCCGGTCTCCCCTTCGCGGGCCGGGAAGGGCGACTTAAGCGAAGGTGCGGTCCGCCGATCGGCCGGTAGGCGGATCCAAGATTCCCGGCCTGGGGGAGCCAAGAGCGCGTCGGTGCGCGCTGGGCTTCCTGAGACAAAAAAACGCCGACTACGCTCGTAGATGCGCTCACTTCAACGGCCTTGGACGGGGAGTTCGACCCTCCCCCATCTCCACAGTTCTGCGCGTAGGACGGGGCGCATGAGGGAGGCGGCTGTGGGCAGGCGCAGTCGTTACAAGCGCGCTCACGCGAAGGCAGTTCTTCGTCCAACGGCAGGCCGTGGAGTCCTGCAGTTCGCCGCGGAACGACCGTCGCTCGCGGGCGGCATCGTCGGCGCCGCTCGAACGCGCGACGGCCTCGAGCTGCGCACGCTGCGCTGGTCCGCGGCGAGTACGACGCGCGCGCACCTCCTCCTGATACACGGGATCGCCGAACACGCCGCGCGGCATGCCCACGTCGCGGCGCGCTTCGCACGCGCCGGGATCGAGACGCACGCGTTCGACCTGCGCGGCTTCGGCGCCTCCGCGGGTCGGCGCGCGTACGTCGACCACTGGTCTCAGTACCACGATGACGTCGAGGATCAACTGGCCGCGATCCGCCACGAGAGCGCGGGCCTGCCGGTCGTTCTGTACGGTCACTCGATGGGCGGGCTCATCGCTCTGGGCTATGTCCTCGCGGATGCACCGCGCCGTCAGCCGGATCTGCTGGTCCTGTCGGCTCCGGCCATCGCCGCCGTCGTGGCGCGCTGGAAACGAAGCCTCGCCGACGTGCTCGGTCGCCTCGCGCCACGCTTGGAGATCCCCAACGAGCTACCGCCCGGCGGGCTGTCGCACGACCCGCAGGTGGAGACGGCGTACCGGTCCGACCCGCTCAATCATCACCGCACGACAACGCGTCTCGGTCAGGAGCTCTTCCGCGAGCAAGCGCGCGTGCAGGGGCGTCTCGCGCAGATCGAGCGGCTCCCGCTCCCGACCTACGTGCTGCACGGCTCCGATGACCAGATCGTCCCGGTGTCGGCGAGCGCCCCGCTCGACGGAAAACAGAACGCGACCCGCCGCGCCTACCCGGGTCTCCGACACGAGATGCACAACGAGCCCGAGGCCGACGCGGTCGGCGACACGATCGCGTGGATCGAGGCGCACGAGGGGTATCGGGATCCGTTTGCGGCGCGGTGATCCCGCTTCGCGCGATGTACTCGTCGACGTGCCGCGAGAGCTGGCGCCGCGGACGAGTGGCCGGCTCTAGGCCGCGCGGTCCGGGCGCAGACCCACCGGTCGCAGGTACTCGTCGACGCGCGAGCGCACCCACCAGTCGCCCGTCTCGCGACGCTCGCGCGGCGTCGTGAAGCGATAGAGATAGAGCGTCGCGCGGACGAACCGCGGACGCGCGCCGGCGAACGGATCGCTGCCGACGAGGCGCAGCGTCGCAGGGTCCGCTTCGAGCAGCTTGACCACGAACGGTACGAACCATTCGTGGTACATCGGTGACGACATCGCGGCGAACCACATGAGCCAATCGAGCCGCAGGTGGTACGGCGCGAACTGCGGCGGCCTGCGCCGCACGTCCCCCGGCTTCGCCCTGAATCCGTACTCGCGCCACACGGTGCCCGGCGTGAGGACCACCTCATCGGTGCCTTCGATGGCGACTTCGTGGCGCTCCTTGGTGATCGATCCGAACGCGCCGTACGTGTTCACCAGATGCAGCGGGTCGAAGCTCGAGTTCATCAGCTGGCGTCGTGACAGCAGGTTGCGGGCAGGTCGATAGCTGAGCAGGACGATGACGATCGTGACGCCCACCACGAGCCACTGGTGCCACGGCTCGGCCACGAGTGTCGGGAGCGCGATCGGCAGTAGCCACTCCAGCGCGGCGTTGTCGAAGCTCGCGACCGCGAGTGCCATGGTGAGAACGTTCAGCCACGAGAAGTTGCCGCTCAGCAGCAGCCAGCTCTGCGTGGCGAGGATCACGAGGCCGGCGACCGTGGCGATGGGCTGCGGAAAGAACAGGAAGAACGGGACGACGAGCTGCGCGAAGTGATTGCCGAGGACCTCCGCGCGGTGCAGCGGTCTCGGCAGGTGGTGGAAGTACCACGAGAGGGGACCGGGCATCGGTTGCGTCTCGTGGTGAAAGTAAAGACAGGTGAGGTCGCGCCAGCAACGGTCGCCGCGGATCTTGATGAGGCCGGCCCCGAACTCGACGCGGAAGAGAAGCCAACGCAGGAGCCAGATGAGCGTGACTGGCGGCGTCGTCCACGCCGGGCCGAGGAAGATAGCGAGGAAGCCCGCCTCGAGCAGCAGGGTCTCCCAACCGAATGAATAGAAGGTCTGCCCCACGTTGACGATCGAGAGATACAGCGCCCAGAGCGCAGCCCAGAGCAGCATCGTTAGCGGGATCGGCCACGCGTCGGGGAGGCCGACCAGCGCGCAGAGCGCGAGCGCCGCGCCGCTCCAAGCGACCGCGGCCAGAAGGCGGTCCGAATAGCGGAAGTGGAAGAGGCTCGGCGAGCGTCGGAAGGCAACCGCGCGCACGTACTCCGGCGCCGGCAGGAGACCGCGCTCGCCCAGGAGCGGCGCGAACTGCCGGGCGGCGACCACGAATGCGATGAGGTAGATGGCGGCGAGCGCGCGCTGGAAGACAAAGCGTGCGAGCCAGTAGTCAGGCGCCTCGAGGGCGGTCACCGCACGACATCATCGCGCCCGGACCCGTCATTTGGCGACCACCTTTTGACCCGCATAACGGGTGCCTGCCCAGGGCTGCAGCGCGACGATCACGGCGATGAGGACGACGACGGCACCGACGTAGGACTCCGGAGACCGCTGCTCCTGCTTCGCGACGGCGCCGAGGATCACGGCGATGACGGGTACGACGACGCCGACCATGCTCGCGTTCGTGACCGGCCAGTGCTGGACCAGCCAGGTGTAGAGCACGTACGCGCCGAGCGAGCCGGCGAGCGTGAGATACACGATCGGCCACCATGCCGCGAACGTCGTCGGCAGCGCGTGATCCTCGCCGAGGACGACGCTGACCGCGCCGCACACCACCGCGCCCGCCGCCGCCCCCACGGCATTGGCCGCGAACGCCGAAGGCTGCGGCGTTCGCTTGAGGAACACGCTCGACAGGGACGCCGCGGTCGCGGCCAGGAAGACGGCGACCAGTCCTTCGATCGGCACGTCCAGCTTCAGCTCGCCGGCGAAGATGATCACGACACCGAGGATCGCGACAAGCGCGGCGACGAGCTTGCGTGGCACGAGGCGCTCCACGCCCATCGCCGCCGCGATGAGCGCGGTCGAGAGTGGGACCGTCGCGTACAGCACGGCCGCGATCCCGCTTGGCACCACGCGCTCACCCCAGTACAGGAGCGACAGGTTCACGCCGAAGTTGAAGATGCCGAACAGGAGCGCGCCGCGAAGCGCGGGACCGCGCGGGAAGCGCTGACGGGTCGCGAAGACCAGGCCCGCCAGGAGTGGGGCGCGAGCAAGAGACGCACCGTCGCGGCCCAGACCGGCGGAACCGCCTCGTTGCCGATGCGGATCGCGAGGAACGTGCTGCCCCAGATCAGGCAGCAGCCGATGAAAGCGGCGTACGCCATCGTCCGACGATATTCGCCCATGCGCCACGAGAACGCCGTTCGGTGCGCCGCTGTGAGACGGTATCCTCCCCAACATTCCAGAGGAGGTCACGATGCAGGAAGCCATGCGCCGCCTCGACACGCTTACCCAGAAGCTCATCGAAGCCGATCAATCAGGGGCGGGTCTCGAACCCGTCGCCGTGGCGCACGAGCTTGGCCGGATCCGTCAGCTGCTCGCGCAGGCGCCGGCGGTCATCCCGGCGACCGGGGGCCAGAAGCACTTCCGCTGCGAATCATGCGGAACGATCACGCATGGCGCGGCGGCGCCCGCGCGGTGCGCGACCTGCGGCGGAAAGACGTTCTTCGCCGCGGATCTCGAGCAGCCCGCTGTGGAGTCCGCCGGCGGCTAGACCGTATACTTCGGTCTCCGAACTATTCAGTGACCGAAGGAACTGTGACTCACATCACACCCAACGACGACGTTTCCCTGGCACGCGCTGTCCTCGCGGTGATGCCGCGCTTCGGTCGCGTCGCTTGGCAGGCTGCGCAGCAGTGCGGAATGACCTCGCCCGAGCGGGGCCGCCTCCTCTGGGTCATCGGTGACAGATCGGTGCGCGCTGGTCTCGCTGCGCAGCAGTTGAAGCTCAGTGCCGGCGCTGTCACGGAGCTCGTCGAAGGGCTCGTGAGCGAAGGCCTGGTACGACGCGATACCGACCCCGACGATCGCCGCGCGGTCGTGCTCGCGCTCACCGCCGAGGGTCGCCGTGTGCGCGAGCGTTACGAGATAGCTGCTTCATCGGCGCTCGCACTGGTGCTTGGTCGACTCACGCCTTCGCAGCGACGCCGCGTGCGCGCCGCCTTCGCGGATCTGAACACCGCCTTCATCGCGGCGGACGTCACCGCTCCCGCGGTCCTCCGCCGTCCCCTCATCGCCTCTTCACGACCTCGGCGCGGCGTGCGCCGCATCACCGCGAAGGAGAACGCACATGCACGCTGAGATGGACCGCACCGCCCGCATCCTTGCGTCGGTCGGCGTCGGTCTCGCGCTCTTCCTCGCCGCGCTTGACCAGACCATCGTGGGGACCGCGCTGCCGCGCATCGTGGGCGAGCTCGACGGACTCGAATACTTCGCATGGGTCGCGACGGCCTACATGGTCGCGTCGACGACGACTGTTCCGATCGCGGGCAAGCTCGGCGACCTGTTCGGGCGAAAGCCATTCCTGCTCGTTGGCATGATCGGGTTCGTTCTCGCATCCGCGCTTTGCGGGCAGGCGCAGAACATGGTCGAGCTCGTGGCTTTTCGCGGCGTGCAGGGCCTGTTCGGCGGCGTGCTCTTTGCGAGCGTCTTCGCATCGCTGGCCGACCTCTTTCCGCCGCAGACCCGCGCGCGGATCCAGGGCGTCTTCGGTGGCATCTTCGGCATCGCGTCCGTCGTCGGGCCGACCGTCGGTGGCTATCTCACCGACAGCGTCGGCTGGCGCTGGGTCTTCTACGTGAACGTTCCTGTTGGCCTCCTCGCGATCGCCGTCGTGTTCTTCACCATGCCGCGGACGCGTCACAGCGCGTCGTGGCGGGACATCGACTTCCTCGGCGCGGGCCTGCTCGCGGCAACGCTGGTGCCGCTGCTCATCGGCTTCTCGATCACGCGCGACCACGAGTTCGGATCACCGGAGGTCGTCGGCCTCCTCGGCTTGGCGGCGGTGATGGCCGTGGTCTTCTTCCTCGTCGAGCAGCGGGTCGCGCACCCCATCGTGCCCTTCCAGCTCTTCAAGAACGTGACCTTCGCGGTGTCGTCGATCACCGGATTCTTCATCGCTTTCGGCATGTTCGGCGCGATCGTCTACATCGGGCTCGTCTACCAGGGCGTGCTCGGCATCGGAGCGACCAACTCAGGCCTGCTTGCCACGCCGATGATGGTCGGCCTCATCGGGGCCAGCATCGTGACCGGTCAGCTGATGATCCGCGTGACCCGCTACCGGTTCCTCGGCACGGTCGGCCTGATCGTCATGGTCGTCGGCCTCTGGGGGCTGTCACAGGTGACGGTCGGCACGGGGGAGATCGAGGTCGTGCGCTCGCTGATCCTCGTCGGTATCGGCATGGGAGTTTCGATGCCGCTGTACATCAATGCGACGCAGAGCGCACTCCCGCGCGAGTACCTGGGGGTCGCGACGAGCCAGATCCAGTTCTGGCGGAACGTCGGCGGCACCGTCGGCGTCGCGATCCTTGGGGCCGTCATCTCGCACCAGCTTCCGGAGCGGATCCGCTCGCAGGTCGCGTCGCTGAGCGTTCCGCCCGAGCTGGCGGCGTCGCTGCCGAGCGGCAGTAGCGCGCAGGCGATCTTCGATCCGGTGCGCATCGCGGCCGCGAAAGCGGCCCTGCCGCCGCAGGCGCAGCCGCTCTTCGATCAGGTGCTCGACGCGATCAGGACGGCGCTCGCGCTGTCGCTACACGACGTCTTCGTCTACGCCGCTGCCGTCGTCAGCGTGGCGGTCGTGGCGTCGCTGTTCCTGAAGGAAGTCCCGCTCAAGGGACACACCGCGCGACCAGGTACCGACAAGGTGCGTGAGGGCGTTCCCGCGTTCGGGGATTAGACCCGGCGCTTCGTGGCCGCCTGGATCTCGCGGGCGGCCTCGCGCTCCTTGATCACCTGACGCTTCTCGTAGCGCTTCTTGCCGCGCGCCAGGCCGATCTCGACCTTGGCGCGGCCGCCCTTCGTGTACATGCGCAGCGGAACGAGCGTGTACCCCTTCTGCGCGACCGCGACCGCGAGCTGATCGATCTCGCCCTTGTGGAGGAGCAGCTTTCGCGGCCGAAGCGGTTCGTGATTGTCGTGCGCCGCGTGCGTCCACGGCGCGATGTGGACGTTGCGCAGCCAGGCCTGTCCCTTGTCGATGCGCGCATACCCGTCGCGCAGATTCACCTGACCTGCGCGCAGCGACTTGATCTCCGTGCCGGTCAGTGCGATACCGGCTTCGAGGCGGTCCTCGACCGCGTAGTCGAACGTCGCCTTGCGATTCACTGCGAGCTGCAGATCGCGTGGCTTCTTCTCGGGCGCGGCGACCGGCGGCGATCTTCGATCTGGCATGGCGAGAGCGTACAGAGCCACAAAAAGAGACAGCGGCGGCATTTCTGCCGCCGCTGTCGCCGGGTCTCCAAAGACCACGGGTTAGTTCGCGATCACCTCAGTTGGTTTCATTACGAAAGGCCGAAGTGAGCGCCCCCTGGGTCTTTGGTTTCCCATAGGCATCACCCACTCCACATCACCTCCTTTCTTTCGCCGCCCATGCTCACACGAGCGCCGAGGTGCCGTCAATGTGACGCCGGTCGCAATCGGATCGCAGAGACGTGCGACCGACCCGGATTCACTCCGGAGAGGGCGCAACCGGCAGCTTTGAGCCTCAGCGAGGAGCGGAGGCGAATGCCGCGAAGACGAGTTGCTAGTTCAAGGGAGGTAGGGGCGCGGATTGACGGCCTGCCCGTTCACGATCGTCATGAAGTGGCAGTGCGGGCCGGTCGTCCAGCCGGTCATGCCGACGTAGCCGATGATCGTCCCAGCGGCCACGAACTGTCCGACCCTGACCGGCGGCCATCTGAGATCGTCGAGATGGCCGTAGAGCGTCGAGAAGTTGTAGCCATGCGCGATGATCACCACTACCGCCGTGTCGCCGTACGCGATGTAGGGACGCCCGACGGTGACGACCTGGCCCGATGACGCGGCCCGGATCGGCGTGTACTTCGGCGCCGCGATGTCGATGCCGTTGTGGAAGCCGCCCCAGCGAGCCCCGAAGTTCGACGTGATGACGCCGCTGAGTGGCCACACCGCGAGCTTCGCTCCGTTGAACGCGCCTAGGCCGCTCTTCGCCGCGAGCTGCGCGGCGAGGTTCGCGTACTGACGCTCGGCGTCCTCGAGCTTGCGGTTGAGATCGGCGGTCTCGCGATTCGCGGCGCCCAGCGCACCGACCGCCTGTGACTTGTTGATGGCCGCGTTGGCACGCTCGTCGGCCTGTTTCCCGATCGCGTTCTGCATCTGGGCGACGAGCTGCTCGTACTCGGTCTTCTGCTCGGCAAGCGCCTTCCGCTGCGCCGTTATCTGGTCCTGCAGACCCACGATCTCGATCTGCTTACCGGCGGCGTCGTCGAGCTTCACCGCAGTGCTGGCGCGAAGCGCGCGGATCTCGTTCGCCAGCTGCTGGTCCTGACGGTTCACGAAGATCATCTGCTGGACGCGGTTCGCGAACTCCGTGAGCGTCCGCGACGAAAGCAGCATCTCGAGCGGGCTGATCAGCGCCTGTCGATACGTCGCGACCAGATGCTTGGCGTAGGTGTCCTCGCTGCGGACGAGCTGCCGCTGTTGCTCCGCCGCCTGCGCGGTCAGCGAGTCCGCGAGCGCTCTGGTCTCGTCAAGCTGGAACGCGACGAGGGCGAGCTGTTCTTCTGCGATCTGGATGTCGTAGCCCAGGGCCTCGGCCTCCGACTCGGCCGAGGCCTGCTTCTCGGCGAGGTCGGCGATGCGCGCATTCGCCGAGTCGACGGCGGCCTGGAACTGATTCGCGGCCTGCTTGTACCGCGCCGCGTTCTGGCGCGAGACCGCGACGGCGCGCTCGAGCGCTTCCTTGCGGCGGAGTGCTTCTTGAAGGGGGTCGTCGGCTGCGGCGGGCATCTGCTGGGCCACGCAGAGGGCGAGGGCCGCCAGCACGACGACGGTCGTGCGCAGTCCGCTCTTCCTCCACCCACCTCCCCGGCCGTTCCGGGGAGTTCCCATGACCGCTGCATGCTCCCACTGCGGGCCGCCGGTGGTCAAGGCTCGGCCGGGTGTCATTTCGCGAGGTGGGCGCGCACGGACAGCGTCGCCCCTCCCGCGCCGACCAGGAGCGCCACGCCCAGCACGCTCGCGGCGAGCTGGAACGCGAACTGGGGCCCCAGTGAGATCGGCAGCGTCACCATGAAGTCGAGCATCGCGGCGGTGACCGGCCCCGAGGCAGCGAACACGACCGAGAGCGCGACGACCGCTCCAAGGGCGCCGACGAGCATCCCCTCGAGGATGAACGGCCAGCGCACCAGGGCGTCCGACGCGCCGACGAGCTGCATGATCTCGATCTCGTCCCGGCGCGCGTGGACGGCGATGCGGATCGTGTTCACGATGACGAAGAGCGCGACGAACAGCATCATCGCGAGGATCGCGACACCGCCGACCGACAGCACGCGCGTGATCGTGAGCAGCTGATCCACGACCTGTGGGTTGTCGATGACGTCCGCGACCACGCCGCCGCCGACCTCGGCGCGCAGCTCATCGCCGAAGCGCTTCGCCTGGCGCGCATCCGAGAGCTTCACTTCGAGCGACGCGGGCAGCGGATTGCTGTCGATATTCGCGACCACGAAATCCTTGCGTCGGTCCGCGATGTCCTGCAGTCGCTTGAGCGCCTGCTCTTTGTCGATGTATTCGACGCGCGCGACCGCGGGGTCCGCTTCGATCCGGGCCTTCAGCGCGAGGATCTCAGAGACCTTCGCGTTGTCGTCGATGAACGCCGCGACCTCGACCTTCGCCTCGAGCACGCTCACCGCGGCCTGCAGCCCCCGGTCGGCGGTGAGGAAGAAGGCGAACAGCACGAGCATCAGCGTGACGGTGAACGTCGACGCCAGGCTCATGACCGGATTGCGCCAGAAGCCCTGGCCAGCGGCGCTGAGAACGTACCCGACGCGCTTCATGCGGCGTAGAGGCCTTCGCGCTCGTCGCGCACGACCATGCCGTGATCGAGGTGCACGACGCGGCGGCGCAGTGCGTTGACGATCTCCGCGTTGTGCGTGGCCATGAGCAGCGTCGTCCCGAGCTCGTTGATGCGCGTAAGCAGCTTGATGATCTCCCAGCTCGTCACGGGGTCGAGGTTGCCGGTCGGCTCGTCGGCGATGAGGATGCGCGGGCGGTTCACGAGCGCGCGCGCGATCGCGGTGCGCTGCTGCTCGCCACCTGAGAGCTGGGTCGGAAAATGATCGCGGCGCGCGGTGAGCCCGACGAGCGAGAGCGCGCGTTCGGTCTCTTCGCGCACGACGCGTCCTTCGTGGCCGGTCACGAGCAGCGCGAACGCGACGTTCTCGGCGACGGTCTTCCGCGGCAGCAGCTTGAAGTCTTGGAACACGACGCCGACCTTGCGGCGGAGCCGGTGAACTCGCGACCGCGGCATGCGTCCGACGTCCTCACCGTCGACTACGACGCGCCCGGTCGTCGCGAGCTCTTCGCGGATCAGCAGTCGGATGAGCGTGGACTTGCCGGCGCCGGACGAGCCGACGAGGAAGAGGAAGTCGCCGGAGTCGATACGGAGGTCGACGTCGCGCAGCGCGAAGGTCCCGTTGGGGTAGCGCTTGCTGACGTCGTCGAGCGCGATCAACCCGGTGTCTTCCCTCTCAACGCGTGTCCACGGCGCCTGCCTGCCTGGCGGACCGGCCAAGCGAAGCCTGGATCCAAAGCTCTCCGGGAGAACATATCGGCCTGCATGCGACGAAACAACGGCCAAAAGGCCGCTATTGGTACTCCTGCGACCGAATTCGTACGCGCGATTGACAGGTCGCGGACCGCTTAGGTCGCCAGGGGCGCTATCGGCGGCGTGCGCGAAGCGCACACACGCCAAGCAGCTGAGCGGAGCAGGGCTGCGCGATCATTTCACCGGGAGCTGGGTCTGGGTGGGGCGGGTCGTGGTGAATGTCGCGATGGAGGCGATCTTCGCGTCGCCGGTGGTCATGACCTTCACGCCCATCGTCGGCCGGCCGAGCACGCGGATCTGGTCGAGCGGTGTCCGGATCACGACACCGGTGGTCGAGATCAGGAGGATCTCCTCGCTGCCCTCGTCGACCATACGCATCGCCGCGACGTCGCCGGTCTTCGCGCTGAGCGACGCGAGGATCACGCCCTGGCCGCCGCGACCCTGGGTCGGGAACTCGTCGACCGACGTGCGCTTGCCGTAACCGTTCTCGGTCACCGACAAGACCTCGGTGCGCTGTCGCGCGATGCCCATGCCTACGACCTCGTCGCCCTTCTTGATGCGGATGCCGGTCACGCCCTGCGTCGAGCGGCCCATCGGACGTGCGTCGGACGCCTTGAACGAGATGCCCTTGCCCTTGCGCGTCGCGAGGATCACGCGGTCATCCTTCGCGCACGCCGCGACCCACGCGAGCTCGTCGCCCTTGCGAAGCGCGATCGCGATGAGCCCCGCCCGGCGCACGGTCGCGTACTCCGACAGCGCGGTCTTCTTCACGAATCCCTTGCGCGTGGACATCATCAGGAACTCAGCGGAGGTCGTGTCGCGCAGCGCGACGAGCGCCGAAACGCGCTCGCCCTGTTGCATGGCTTCGAGGATGTTCTGGATCGGAGTGCCCTTCGCGGTGCGGCTGGCGTCCGGCAGCTCGTAGACCTTCAGCGCGAACACGCGGCCACGGTCGGTGAAGACATAGAGCTTGTCGTGGTTGCGCGCGACCACGAGATGCTGGACATCGTCCTCGTCACGCGTCTGCATGCCGATGACGCCGCGGCCGCCGCGATGCTGCGCGCGGTACGTCGACAGGGGCATGCGCTTGGCGTAGTTGCGGCTCGAAAGCGTGATGACGACGTCTTCGTCGGCCACCAGCTGCTCGTCGGTGAACTGGCGCGGGAGGTCGTCGGCGATCAGCGTCCGGCGCTCGTCGCCGTACTTCGCCGTGAGCTCGTCGAGGTCGGTCTTGATGAGCCCGAGGATGCGGCGCGGGCTCGCCAGGATCGCCTCGAGCTCGCCGATGAGCTTGATCGTCGCCTGGTACTCCTCGTCGATCTTCTGACGCTCGAGACCGGTCAGGCGGCGCAGCTGCATCTCGAGGATCGCCCTCGCCTGCAGCTCGCTGAGTCCGAACTTCGTCTGAAGGCTCGTGAGCGCGGTGTCCGGGGTCTTGCTCGCGCGGATCGTCTTCACGACCTCGTCGATGTTGTCGAGCGCGATCTTGAAGCCTTCGAGGATGTGCGCGCGCTCTTTCGCCTTGGTGAGGTCGTGGGCCGTCCGCCGGCGGATGACGGTCTTGCGATAGTCGATGTGGTGCTGCAGGACCTCTTTGAGCGACAGGGTCTTCGGCTCCTGGTCGACGAGCGCGAGCATGTTGAGGTTGAACGCGGACTGCATCGCGGTGTGCTTGAACAGGTTGTTGAGCACGCGATCCGGGCTGTCGTCGCGCTTGATCTCGATGACGATGCGCATCCCCTCGCGGTCGCTCTCGTCGCGGATGTCGCTGATGCCCGCCATCTTCTTGTTCTGGACCAGGTCCGCGATCTTCTCGATGAGCGACGCCTTGTTGACCGCGTACGGGAGCTCGCTGACGACGATCGACTGGCGACCACCGCGGATGTCCTCGACGTGGGCCTTCGCGCGCATGAGAATCCGGCCGCGGCCGTTGGCCGACACGGTAACCGTCGTCGATCGAGGCAAACGCGCGGCCTGCGGCCGACTTGATCATGTTCATCCGCGTCCGATAGTAGGCGTACCAGTTGCCGAAATTGGTGATTTCCTCGGCATACGAGCAGGTGGCGGCAGCACAATCTGTGCGTGCTGCAGCTTTCGGGTAGCTGGTGACGGCTGGAACAATGTTTACGCGCTCCATCTTGGTACCCGGGGAACCACCGGTGAACGCCGTCGATGTGAATGTGCGTGCGCCACCCGTGGACGTCACGGTAATAGTGAAGCCGTTGGCAGTATTCGGTGTTACTGCCGTAATGGTTACCTGGCTGCCGCTTACGGTCGCTGTGTAGTCAGGCGATGAAATA
>JANNHF010000100.1:0-6719 GCA_031404235.1 Chloroflexota bacterium | reverse complement strand
GAGGGCGTACACGTCGGAAGCCGGGCTGTTCGATCACCAGCACAGTCCCGCGGTCGCCCACCAGCTTTCGCGCTGTTCGGAGCACCTCGACCGGCTGCGACATGTCATGGAGGGCCTCGAACATGGTGACGAGGTCGTACTGGCCGGCGAGCTTCGGATCGCCGGCATCGCGCGCCTCGAAGCGGACGCGGTCCGCGACGCCGTGCTCGCGCGCGTTCGCGTTCGCCTTCTCGATCGATGGCGCGTCGAGGTCATACCCGTCGACGCGGATCTTCGGATAACCCTTGGCCATGCCGATGCTCGACCAACCGAAACCGCACGCGATGTCCGCGATGCGCGCCGGTGGATCGGCCATCAGTCTCGCGTGGACGTCGGGGATCGCGGGGATAAAGTCCTGGGCCAGCTGCTTCAGGAACAGCGGCTTGTTCTGCGCGCCCTGCGCCTCGCGCATCTCCGGGCCGAACTGCGCCCACGAGACGCCCCCGCCGGACCGGAACGCGCCCGCCAGCTCGTCACTCTTCCGCATGGCCGCGACCATCGCGGCGGCGATCGGCGCGACGTAGTTCAGGTCTTCCGTATCCGCAAGCACCGCCGCGTGGCCCTCCGGGAGCGTGAAGCGTCGCTTGTCGGGCGCCTTGTGGGCGTCGTCGACGTCCAGGAAGCTGGAGGCCGCCTGCTGCTCGAGCCATTCGCGCGTGTAGCGCTCGTCCGTGCCGGTTCGCGTGGCGAGCTCGGTCGACGTCGCCGCGCCGTCCTTCCAAAGTGACTGGTAATACCCAAGGCGCCGGCCGAGGTACATCGCGAAGAGGTCCGCCGCAGCTTGCACTGATTGGATCGCGCGGCCAACGAGCGCATCGCGGCGTTCGTCCTGTGACACAGCCGTGGTCATTTGTTCTCCCCTCCCGCCGAGCGCACTCTATGCGCAGAGGCATGATGTGATAACGGATCCCCGTTCGCGAAGCAAAGTGATGATCGACGGCCCGGACCGCGCTCCGGCCCGTTCGATGATGCGTGCCGTCGGGTACACGGACGAAGACTTCAAGCGCCCGCTCGTCGGCGTCGCGCACTCGTGGATCGAGATCATGCCCTGCAACATCAACCAGCGTGAGCTCGCAGGCTGGGTGAAAGAGGGCATCCGCGAAGCGGGTGGGACACCGGTCGAGATGAACACGATCGCGGTGAGCGACGGCATCTCGATGGGGACCGAGGGAATGAAGGCCTCGCTCATCTCGCGCGAGCTTGTCGCCGACTCGATCGAGCTCGTCGCCCGCGGTCATCTGTTCGATGCGCTCGTGTGCGTGAGCGGCTGCGACAAGACCATCCCGGGTACGGTGATGGCGCTCGCGCGCCTCGACATCCCTGGGCTCATGGTCTATGGCGGGTCGATCATGCCCGGCCGTTTCCAGGGCCGCGACGTCACGATCGGCGACGTGTTCGAGGCGGTCGGGAAGCACGCCGTCGGCAAGATGAGCGACGCGGAGCTGGGCGAGCTGGAGCGAAACGCCTGTCCTGGCGCGGGCGCGTGCGGCGGTCAGTTCACCGCGAACACGATGGCAACGGCGTTCGAGGCGCTCGGCATCTCGCCCGCGGGGTCCTCGGGCGTTCCCGCGACCGACCCGCGTCGCCGCGAGGTGATGCGCAGCGCCGGGCATCGCGTGATGGAGCTGCTACGCGACGGTGTGCGGCCGCGGCAGATCATCACGCGCCCCGCGCTCGAGAACGCGATCAGCGCGGTGATGGCGACCGGCGGCTCGACGAATGCTGTGCTGCATCTGCTCGCGGTCGCGCGCGAGGCCGGCGTCGAGCTTTCGCTCGAGGACTTCGACCGCATCAGCGCGAAGACGCCGCTTCTCGCGGACATGAAGCCATGGGGACGCTTCACCGCGCCGGATATGGACAAGGCCGGCGGCATCATGCTCGTGCTGCGCCGGCTGCTCGACGCGAAGCTGCTCAATACCGACGCGCTCACCGTGACCGGGCGGACCATCGGCGACGAGGCGCGCGCGGCGAAGGAGACGCCGGGCCAGGAGGTCGTTCGCCCGCTCGCGAAGCCCCTTGCGGCGACCGGCGGCATGGTGATCCTGAAGGGCTCGCTCGCGCCCGACGGCGCAGTGATGAAGGTCGCTGGGCACCTGATGGAGGCACGCCGCTTTGCCGCGCGCGTGTTCGACCGCGAGGAGGACGCGTTCGCGGCCGTCGTCGGCGGGAAGATCAAGGAAGGTGACTGCGTCGTGATCCGCTACGAAGGTCCGAAGGGTGGGCCCGGGATGCGCGAAATGCTCGGCGTCACCGGTGCCATCGTCGGTGCGGGTCTGGCGGAAAAGGTCGCGCTCATCACCGACGGTCGTTTCTCCGGCGCGACGCACGGCCATGTTGTCGGTCACATCGCGCCCGAGGCTGCGGTCGGCGGCCCGATCGCGGCGATCCGCGATGGCGACACGATCCTCATCGATCCAGCGAAGCGACGGCTGGATCTGGACATCGCCCCGGACGAGATGCGCCGCAGGCTCGCGGCAACGAAAGCGCCCCCGCCGCGCTATGCGACGGGGGCGCTCGCGAAATACGCGAAGCTGGTGTCCTCAGCGGCGGCGGGTGCCGTCACGTCGGACTAAGACTCAGCGGGGTTTCGCCGCCACGACCGCCTTCGCGGCCACAGCCACCTTCGGCTTCTCTTCGAAGTCGGCTTGAGCGACCAGCTCACGCCAACCCGGCACCGGCTCGATCTTGGTGATGCGGTACGACTTGTGGTTCACCTCGATCAGCTTGCCGACGACCGCGCCGTAGGCGACCGCCGACTGCCCGTTGAAGGGTCCTCCGTGGAGCTTGACCGTGACGCTAGCGGTGGAGGATTTCAACGAGGGGGCCGGCGGTCTCCGCCGGGCCCACCCTTACGTGCCTTTTGTGCTTTGAGCGCGGCGATCCGATTCTTCTCGGCCTTGTCGCGCTTCGGTCCCTTTTGCTTCGGCACCTAGCTAGTAACGGCTACGAGACTGCGTTGGACGACGCTGCTCGAAGCAGTCAGAGCAGTAGACGGGCTTGTCGCCACGCGGCTGGAACGGCACGCGGGCTTCCTTGCCACAGTTGCTGCAGGTCGCGGTGAACATCTCGCGAGCGCCGCCGCCGCCGTAACCACCACCAGCAGCACCACCGCCACCACCACCGCAACCGGCGCGGCGCGCCGCGCGGTCAGCGGGGCAACGGCTCGGGGGGTTCTGCAGGCCACGGCTCGCGTAGAACTCTTGCTCTCCGGCGGTCCAGATGAACTCTTGGCCACAGTCGCGACAGGTCAGGGTCTTGTCTGCGAAAGACACTCAGGTCTCCTCTCGTTCTTGCCTCTGCGCTTCGAGGATCGGCGCGAGTCTCTACGTGAGGATGACCTGCACGCGACCTACTACGTTCCGGGCCCTTGTCCGCCAGCGGCGCTCCGCCTTGCGAAGCCCTCTAATAGTAGCCCTGCCTTGTGCAGCCTGACCAACATGGTGGCCGCCCGTTGACGGGGGTCGGGGGCGGTCCCTAGCGTCAGTGGGGATGGGTTTCCCGCTTCTCCCGATCATCCTTCCGGCCCCGATCCCGGGGCCCATTTCGCGTTCGGGAGGCTGAGCCGGACCTAGCGACCACACCCAGGCACCGCAAACGGCCTCCCAGAACGGGAGGCCTTTCTGTTGTCAGGACACAGAAGGAGTGAGATGGCGACACGACTGGCAGCCGGCGAACGGGAGCGACTGAACGAGGTCTTCGGCTCGTTCATCGACGAGACGATCGGCATCGTCGCCCGGCAGACACGCGACACCGTCTCCTTCGCCGTCGGCTCACCGGCCCGGGAGGCGCTCGACCTCGTCGGAGCGGACGACCTGGCCGCGACCGTGATCCGCCGCGAAGGCGCGAGCGCCCTCGGCTACACGATGACCGAAGGCGAGCCCGAGCTCCGCGCCGCCATCGCCGCCGACGCCCGGGCGCGCGGCATCGCCGCCGATCCCGAGGAGGTGCTCGTCAGCGCCGGCGCGCTCCAGGCGATCGATCTCGCGTGCCGTGTGTACCTGCGGCCGGGCGACGTCGTCGTCGCGGAGTCGCCCGCGTTCGCCAATGCGCTCTCGGCGTTCCGCAATCACGGCGCGCGCGTCGTTGAGGTGCCCGTGGACGGCGAGGGCCTTGATGTCGCCGAGGCCGCCCGCGTCCTGCGCCAGGGTGGACACGTGCCGCGCATGTTCTTCATCGTGCCGAACTTCCAGAATCCGACCGGCGAAACGATGTCGGATCGCCGACGCGACGCGCTGCTCGCGCTCGCCGCGACCTACGGCGCGGTGGTCATCGAGGACGATCCCTACGGACTGCTTCGTTACCGCGGCACGGACATCGCGCCGCTGGCGGCGCGGGAGTCGGCGGCGGAGGTCGTCTCGATCGGCAGCTTCTCGAAGACGTTCCTGCCGGGCCTGCGCGTCGGCTGGGTCATCGCGGACCGCGAGGTGATCGATCGCATGGCCGCGGCGAAGCAGACGATGGACTCATCGACCGGCACGCTCGGTCAGCGCATCGTGCTCGAATTCGAGCGACGAGGTGGCGCTGCCGCGCACGTTGCGAAGCTGCGCGAGATGTACCGCGCGAAGCTCGAGCGCGGGCGCACCGCGCTCGAGCGCGAGTTCGCAGGGACAGGCGTGCGCTGGAACGATCCCGACGGCGGCTTCTACTTCTGGGTCCGTCTCCCTCCCGGTGTGAGTTCGCGCACCCTGCTTGGCGTAGCGCTCGAAGAGGGCGTCGCGTTCGTGCCCGGACACGCCTTCGCCATCGCCCGCGATCATTCGGAGGCGCTGCGCTTCTCGATCAGCGGGCCGACGCTCGAGCGGATCGATGAAGGTGTGCGGCGGCTCCGGCGCGCCTTTGACCTGGTCGCAAAATGACCGTCGTGGACAAGCCGGCGCTCACCCGGGCCGCGGTCGTCGAGGCTGCCGCGCGGATCGCGCCGCACGTGCGACGAACGCCGACGGAGCGCTCAGCGGCGCTGTCGCAGCTCGCTGGCCGCGAGGTCTATCTCAAGCTCGAGAACCTCCAGCGCACCGGCGCCTTCAAGATCCGCGGCGCGCTGAACGCGCTCACGCGTCTCGATGCCGCGAAACGCGCCGCGGGTGTCGTCACCGCCTCGGCCGGCAACCACGGGCAGGGCGTCGCGTTCGCCGCGCAGCTCGTCGGCGCGCCCGTGACCGTCGTGCTTCCGCAGGGCGTGCCGCTTGCGAAGCTCACCGCGATCCAGCGCAGCGGCGCCGAGACCGTGCTCGCTGACGGTGGCTACGACGAGGCGCACGCCGTCGCGCTCGAGATCGCTCGCGAGCGCGGGCGGACGTACGTGCATGCGTTCGACGACGACGACGTCATCGCCGGCCAGGGCACCGTCGCGCTCGAGCTCCTCGAGGACGCCGACGAGCTCGACACGCTGGTGGTGCCCGTCGGCGGCGGTGGGCTGATCGCGGGCATCGCCCTCGCCGCGTCGGAGCGGAGGCCGCGCCTGCGGATCATCGGCGTGCAGTCGGAGAGCGCCTCGGCGTTCGCCGAGTCGTTCCGCGCCGGGCGCGTGATCGAGCGGGCTGCGTCGACCATCGCCGATGGCATCGCGGTGCGCCGCCCGGCAGAGCGGACCCTCGCGATCGTCCGTAAGTACGTCGACGACATCATCACCGTCAGCGACCAGGCCATCGCGCGCGCGATCGTGGTGCTGCTCGAGCGCACGAAGATGCTCGCCGAGGGCGCAGGCGCCGCCGGCATCGCGGCCGTGCTCGAGGCGAATGGACACGTCGGCGGCCAGCGCGTCGGCGTGATCGTGAGTGGAGGCAACATCGATCCGAACCTGCTGGGCAAGGCCCTGCAGCAGGGTCTCGCGTCGGCTGGCCGCTATCTCGCCTTCCGCACCTGGCTCGACGACCGGCCGGGGATGCTGCATGAGCTCACCGGCATCCTCACCGCCGAGCGCATCAACATCCTGCACATCGGCATCCACCGCCTCGGCCCGTACGCCGCGATCGGCCGCGTCGGACTCGACGTCATCGTCGACACGCGCGACCGCGCGCACGCCGACTCGGTGCTCGCATTGATCCGCGGCAAAGGTTTCCCGGCCGAAGAGGTGCTCGACACCTCAGCCCCGTGACCGCGCGCACGCTCGCGGAGAAGGTCTGGGATCGCCACGTCGTTCGGCGCGTCGCGGGCGAGCCCGATCTCCTCTACGTCGATCTCCATCTCGTCCATGAGGTCACGTCGCCACAGGCGTTCGAGGGGCTTCGTGTCGCGAAGCGCACGGTGCGACGGCCGGACCTGACGCTTGCGACCATGGATCACAACGTCCCGACCACCGCGGCGACCCCCGCCGACGACATCTCGCTGAGGCAGATGGAGGCGATGACGCGCAACGCGCGCGAGTTCGGCGTCCGTCTCTTCCCGATGGGCGCGCCGGAGCAGGGGATCGTCCACGTCATCTCACCGCAGCTGGGGCTCACCCAGCCGGGCATGACGATCGTGTGCGGAGACAGCCACACCTCGACGCACGGCGCATTTGGCGCGATCGCGTTCGGGATCGGCACGAGCGAGGTCGAGCACGTCCTCGCGACGCAGACGCTGTGGGCCAAACGTCCCAGCACGATGGCGGTCACCGTCGAGGGCGCGCTGCCGCGCGGCGTCTGGGCCAAGGACGTGATCCTCGGGATCATCGCGCGCATCGGCGTGAGCGGTGGCGTCGG
>JANNHF010000099.1:0-19593 GCA_031404235.1 Chloroflexota bacterium | reverse complement strand
TTCGACCAAAAGCCGGCGAGTGGCGGCAGCGCGGCGAGCGCGCCGCCGGCCAGGAGCATCGTCCAGAAGGTCACCGGCATCTTGCGCCGCAGGCCGCCCATCTTCCGCATGTCCTGCTCGCCTCCCAGGCCGTGGATCACGGAGCCGGAGCCGAGGAACAGGAGCGCCTTGAAGAACGCGTGCGTCGCGAGGTGGAAGATCGCCGCGATGGGAGCGCCGACCCCGAGCGCAAGGAACATGTATCCGAGCTGGCTCACGGTCGAATAGGCCATCACGCGCTTGATGTCGAACTGCACGAGCGCGATCGTGGCCGCGAAGATCGCGGTCAGCGCGCCAACGGCACCAACGACGGCGAGCGACGGTCCGGCCGCATCGAAGAGCGGCATCGAGCGCGCAACGAGGTACACCCCTGCCGTGACCATCGTGGCGGCGTGGATCAGCGCGGACACCGGCGTCGGGCCCTCCATGGCGTCGGGCAGCCACGAGTGGAGCGGGAGCTGGGCGGACTTGCCGGCCGCGCCGAAGAAGAACGCGAGGCAGATGAGGGTGAGATTCGCTTCCGTCGCGATGTCCACGTTTTCGAAGACCTCGGTGAACTGCATCGATCCGAATACGAGGAACGTAGTGATCATGCCGATCGTGAAGCCCCAGTCGCCGATACGGTTCATGACGAATGCCTTCTTCGCGGCCACGTACGGCTCGGGGCGCTCGAACCAGAATCCGATGAGCAGGTAGCTGCAGAGACCGACTCCCTCCCACCCGACGAACATGAGCAGGTAGTTGTCGGCCATCACCAGGATGAGCATCGCGAACACGAACAGCGACAGCCACGTGAAGAAGCGTGCGAAGCCGTGATCGTGCGCCATATACCCGTTGGAGTAGACGAAGATGAGGAAGCTCACGACGGTGACGACAAGGAGCATCACCGACGACAGCGGATCGATCAGCGCTGCCACGCTCGAATGGAAGTCGCCAACGCCGATCCACTCGTAGAGCGTCACGGTCGTGCGCTCGTGGCCGCCCAGGACCTCGAGGAAAACGCCGATGGCCAGTAGCGCAGATAGGCCCACCGCGGCGGAGGCGACGACGCCTGTCCAGCGATGCAGCCAGCGGCCGAACAGACCGTTGATGAAGAACGCAGCGAGGGGCAGGGCCGGGATCAGCCAGACGCTCTGGATCATCTAGCCCTTCCTGCTCGATCTCCCGGCTGACGCCGGGGAGACACGCACATCCTCGATCAACCTCTCATTTGCCGGATCTCATCGACGTCGACGGTCGGACGGTTGCGGTAGAGAGAGAGGATGATCGCGAGACCGACCGCGACCTCAGCCGCGGCCACCACGAACACGAACACGACGAAGACGCTGCCCCTCTCGTCGATGGACGCGAAGCGCCGCGAGAACGCGACCAGTGCGAGGTTCGTGGCGTTGAGCATGAGCTCGACGGACATCAGGATCACGACCGCGTTGCGCCGTACCAGGACGCCGGCCGTGCCGATGAAGAACAGGACCGCCGAGACCGCGATGAACGCACCGAGTGGGACCACCACCTCAGTCCTGCTCGATCTCTGGGCTGCGCCCAGAAGACATCACTCTTCGTCCCGTTTCACAAGCACGATCGCGCCCACCATGGCGGCGAGAAGAAGGACCGACGCCACCTCGAACGCGAAGGCGAAATCCCCGAAGATGCTCGTCGCGAGCGGGAGGAGGTCACCGCCCCTGGGGCTCGCTATCGCCGAGTCGCGGAACTGCAGCGCCTCGACCACGACGACGACCGCGATCGGCACGACGAGGACCGCAGCCCAGAGCTTCTGCGACTGGAAGAAGAGCCCGTATGGCCGCGGCGACTGCGGAGTGAACATCACGCCGTACAGGATCAGGACCGTGATGGCGCCGACATAGATGAGCACCTGGAACATCGCGATCGTCTCCGCGCCGAGCAGGACGAACATGCCGGCGACGTTCAGGAACGTAAAGGCCATGAGCAGTGCCGAGGTCGTGATGCGGTTAGCGAGAACGACGCCCACGCCCGCTCCGATGATGGCGATGGTCAGGAGCGCGAACAGTGCCGCCTCGACGAGATCGAACACTAAGCTGCGGCCGTCCGCAGCCGCTCACGCAGTGTCGCCAGTCGGCGGCGCTGGACGTACGGCAACGCCACGACGAAGGCGGCGAGCAGGAACCAGTTCGCGATAGCTACGGGCACGAGCGTCGTTGGGAAGGCCAGCAGCAGAACGGACGTGACCATCAGATTCAGCAGCGTCAACGGGATGAGGACCTTCCAGCAGAGCGACATGAGTTGGTCGATGCGGAGCCGCGGCAGCGTCGCGCGGATCCACATGAAGACGAGCACGAAGAAATACGTCTTCAGCGTGAACCAGAGCACGCCGAGCAGCGGGAACACCTCAACGAAGGGGCCGTGCCAAGCCCCGAACCAGAGCGTCGTCACGATGGAGGACACAACCGTCACCTGGCCGTACTCGGCGAGGTAGAACATGGCCCAGCGCATCCCGGAGTATTCCGTCAGGAACCCGGCGACGAGCTCCGATTCGGCCTCCGGCAGGTCGAACGGGTTGCGGTTGGTCTCTGCCAGCCCGGCGATGAAATACGTGACGAAGGCGAGCGGCAGCACCAGGAAGTTCACCTGCCAGCCCGGCTGACTCTCGGCGATGCCGACCATCGACAACGTACCGACGAGGAGCACGACGGTCACCAGTGACAGGATCTGTGGGACCTCGTACGAGATGAGCTGGCCCGCCGACCGAAGGCCACCGATGAGCGAGTATTTGTTGTTCGATGCCCAACCGGCGATGACGATCCCGAGCACGGTCATCGAGCCGAGCGTCGTGAGATACAGCAGCCCCACGCTCAGGTCGGCGCCGACGATGTCCGGCGCGAACGGGATCACGACGAAGCTTGCGATCATCGGGCTGAAGACGATCGACGGGGCCGCCAGGAAGAACCATTTGTCGGTAAGGCGCGCGCGGATGTCTTCTTTTCCGAGCAGCTTGAGCGCATCGGCGAGCGTCTGCAGCAGGCCCCACGGTCCGGTGTGAAGCGGACCGAGACGGTCCTGGATGATCGCCTGGATCTTGCGCTCGAGATAGATCTGCGCGAGCGCGCCGTTGAAGACGAGGAAGACGGCGAGCAGCACCGCGATCACCAGACGCAGCGGAGCCCAGATGGCGGGATCGATCCCGAACGGACCTACGGGCACAGTGTCATCAGCCCCCGCGCGCGTCGCTGCGTGGAGGAAGGAACGACTTCCGCAGCGGATGGCCGGGGAAGGACTCCTCGAGGAAGATGCGTCGCAGATCCGGGTGGCCGTCGAACACGATCCCGAACATGTCGTAGGTCTCGCGCTCGCACCAGTTCGCGCCGATCCATACCGAAGACAACGAGGGCACGTGCGGCTCGGGCGCGTCGCACGGCGTGCGCAGCATGACGAAGACATGCGTCTCGGTGCCCCGAACGAACGTGACGCTGCGAAGCTCGGTGCCCGTGTCGACGCCGGCATTCACCGAGTAAAGATCGCAGCGCGTCGCCGCGTCATCGCGCACGACGGTCGCGACCTCCACGAGAAGCGCCGTGGACACGTCGATGACGAGCATGTCGTGCAGCGTCGACACACGCGCTCGATCGCCCAGACGCTTCGCGAGCGCGTCCCGCGCTGCGGCGAGGTCGATCGTTGGGCGCGGAGTACTCAGTACCAATTGAGCGCCTTCTTCCTCCACGCGTAGAAGAGGCCCACGACGAGGATGGCGATGAAGATCGTCACCTCAATGAGACCGTACCAGCCGAGGTCGCGGAACAGCACCGCCCAGGGAAAGAGGAAGATCACCTCAACGTCGAACACGACGAAGAGCAGGCCGAAGACATAGAAATGTGTGGGATAACGGCCCCACGCTTGACCCACCGGCTCCTCCCCGGATTCGTAGGTCTTGAGCTTTTCCTTCGTTGGCTTCCACGGTGCGAGCAGGTGGCTGAGCTGCATCATGACGGTCACGACGAGTGCTCCTGCTACGAAAAAGGCGAACACATACACATAGGAAAGGTTGTAGTCGGGCACGGGCCTAAGCCTACGGAGGTACTAGGGGGTCGGCAAACGCGTGACAGTCGGGCGATTGACAGCGTTTGACCCCGTGGATACGGTAGCCCGGCTTGGGACAGAGCAGTACGCAATGCGTACACGAGGTCGCGGATTTGCGGGAGGGACAACGGTATTGGCGACGAACGGTAGGAAGGCGCATGCCACACCTTCGCTGACACTCGGCGCGCGAAGGACAGTTAGGCGAAGCGCCACGTCGCTTCTCACCGCGGGTCAGCGCTCGAAGGATCGGCTCATCGACGTGACCACGCGTCGCGTGCCGGGCGCGCTCTCCACGTACTTCGGCGCGAAAGGCCTCCGCCTTCTGCTCAACACGGCGACAGCGACCCTCGTCCTCATGCTTCCGTACACCGCCGCAACTTCCGCCCGTACGGAGTCGTCACCGACCGACGCCGCGGCGCCTTCGTTCGCCGCGGTGCCAGACGATGTGGCGCGCGCGCAGACGGCCGCGCGTGGCGTGGTCACCGGTACGCGCAGCCCGACGACCGTCGCTGCTGAAGAAGCACTTCCCGTGATCGTCCGCACGATCGCGAAGGAGGACACGCTCTCGACGATGGCGCACTACTACGACCTCTCGCTCGAGACGGTCGCCTACGCCAACGGCATCAGCGAAGAGGACGAGAAGCTTTCGATCGGACATGAGCTCCTGATCCCGCCGGGCGAAGGCGCGCTCTACAAAGTCAAGGACGGCGACACGGTCGAAGACGTCGCCACGCGATTCAAGGTCGAACCTAAGGTGATCTGGTCCTACAACCGCGTGTACTTCGAGCCGGAGCGGTTCGCGCCGGGCCAGCTGGTCTTCGTGCCTGGCGCAGCGCTTCCCGCCCTGAAACGCACCGAGCGCCCGCAGGCCATCTCGATGCCGGCAAGCGCCGCACTGCCCGCTCGCACGGGTCGACTCGGATTGCCCGTCCGCGGCGTCTTCACGCAGTACTACTGGTGGGGCCACACCGGCGTGGACATCGCGGCGCCCTATGGCTCGGGCATCGTCGCGTCTGATGACGGCATCGTTGTCGCGACCGGACCGGTCGCGGTCGGCGGACTCCGCGTCTGCGTCCAGCACTCCGAGGGTCTGCAGACCTGCTACTACCACACGAGCGCCGTGTACGTGAGCCCCGGCCAGGCCGTGGCGCGCGGACAGATCATCGCCGCGATCGGCCTCACGGGTGTGACGACTGGACCTCACGTTCACTGGGAGCTCAAGGTCAACGGAGTGCCGCAGAACCCGCTCGCGTACTAGGCGCCAGCGGGCGCATCGCTCTCTCGAAACTCGCCCGCTCGGCTGACTCTCCGCTCCACGAGCTCCCTGCCGCGGGCTCAACTCTCGTTCGCGATGCGCCCGCTGTCTCCCACTCGCCACTCATCACCGCGACGGCCCAGCGTCGTCCCCGCCCGCTGCTCCGCATACTCCTTATGTGTACAGAGCAGTCCACGCCGATCGCGCGGGCAGGATCATCGTGTCGGACCACGCTGCGGCTGCCTTTGACGGCGTCGCGACGGTGCCGCTCTCCGATGCGGTCCCCCTGCCCAGCGGCGCGAGCGTCGTGCATCTCGAACGCGAGGCCGAGACCCTCGACCGAGGCGCTCACGCGCGGCGCGTGGGGCCCGGTCGTCTCGCCGTCGCGGCGGTCCTGCCGCCCGGTCACCTACGCACCCAGATGCCTGCGTACGCGGATGCTCCCGACAAGCCGGATCTGACACCGCGCGCCTACACCGCCGTCGCCGCCAACGACGCCGGCGACCTCGTGGTCGCGGCGTTGCTCGTGGACCGCGACCCCACGCACGACGCGGATGCATATCCGAAGAGCGAGATCGCCGCGCGAGTGAACGAGGCCCTGCGCTCGCGGCCGGCCGACCGCATCATCCGGCAGCTCGCTCGCTGCGCGCGCGAATACGGCTGCCGCGCCGCCGCGAACGCGTTCTACGGACGCTGGGAGTGCGCGCTCCCGATCGCCGCGCCGGCCAACGAGCATCCGCCGGCCGCCATCGCGCCACGCCTGGATGGTGAAGCGGAGCCTCGCGAGCCCGCAGCCTTCCACGCCACCGTGGAGGAGATCGCGAGCCTTGCGACGCAGCACATCGCCGCGGGCGGAACGCTCCTCTCGTTCGGGCGTGCGTGCGAGGGAGAGCCGCTCATGGCCGCTCGCCTGGTCGAGGACGCGATCCGCCTCATCCGCGCCGCCACGCGCGCGGGGACGATCCACCTCGAGACGAACGGCTCTGCGCCCGCTGCGCTACGACGCCTCGCCGCGACCGGGCTCGACGCCGTCACGATCCGCCTCGCGTCGGCGCGCGCGGACACGTACGACACGCTGCACCGCCCGGAGGGCTATCGCTTCGCCGATGTCCGCGCGGCGATCCGCGTCGCTGCGGAGCAGCGGCTCGCGACGAGCCTGCTCGTCCCGGTGCTGCCCGGCGTCTTCGATCGCACGCAGGAGATCGCGGCGCTCGTCGAGCTCGCGAGCGACCTCCCTGAGGGAAGCGCGGTGCTCCTCCGCGATCTGGCGGCCGATCCGCTCCGTGCACTCGCCGCCGTCAAAACTCGTGACACGCATGTCGGTGTGGCTCGCGCTCTGGAACGACTGCGCGAGGGGTTGCCGCACCTGCGTGTCGGCTCGTTCGTGCGGCCGCTGGCGAGGATCTAGGTGTTCCTCGATCGCGCGCGTCTGCCGATCAAGGCCGGTGACGGCGGCAAGGGTGTGATCTCCTTCCGGCGCGAGGCGCACGTGCCGCGCGGCGGTCCCGACGGCGGCGACGGCGGACGCGGCGGCGACGTCATCCTGCACGTCGACGATCAGCTCGCATCGCTCGGTGACTACCGGAACCAGCGTTTGCATGCAGCGACGAGCGGCGCCGCGGGCGGCGGCTCGAACAAGTCGGGCAAGGCCGGCGGCGATCTCATCCTTCGGGTGCCGCCCGGCACGACCGTCAAGGATGTCGGGAGCGGCCAGATCGTCGCGGACCTTGTGTCACCCGGCGAGGAGATCGTTGTCGCCCGCGGCGGCAAGGGCGGGCGCGGGAACGCTCGCTTCGCGTCAAGCACCCGGCGCGTGCCGCGTATTGCGGAGGACGGGCAGCCCGGTGAGCAACGTGATCTCGAGCTCGAATTGCGCCTCATCGCCGACGTCGGCCTCGCCGGCCTGCCGAACGCAGGCAAATCGAGCCTTCTCGCGGCCCTCACGCGCGCCCGCCCGAAGATCGCGAGCTATCCGTTCACCACACTGACCCCGAACCTGGGCGTCACGCGCCTCGATGACCGGGAGCTCGTGGTCGCGGACATCCCCGGTCTCATCGAAGGCGCGAGCAAGGGCGCGGGTCTCGGCGAGGAGTTCCTGCGGCACATCGAGCGCACGCGGCTCATCGTCCACGTCGTCGACGCATCGCTGCCCGATCCGCTCGCGGCGATCGCGACGATCGACGCGGAGATCAGTGCCTACGGACACGCGCTCGACGAGCTCCCCGAGCTCTTCGCGCTCAACAAGATCGATCTCGCGGAGGCGCGCGACGCCGTTCCCGGCGTCGTGGAGGCGCTCGAAGCCGAAGGTCGCGAGGCCGTCGCCGTTTCCGCCGCATCCGGCGAGGGCGTCGAACGGCTGAACAAGCGCATCTTCGCGCTCTGCGCCGCGCGGCCGAAAGTCGAGGCGGCGGGGCCGGCCGAACGGCGGATCGTCTTCGCGGGCGGTGCCAAGGACGTGAAAGTGACGCGCGAGGGCGAGACCTATCGCGTGCGTGGTGACCGCTTGGAGCGCCTTGCTGCCGGGATCGACTGGGACAGTCCCGAGGCGTCCGCGTACTTCCACCGGCTCCTGATCAGGTCTGGCGTCGAGGGGAAGCTCCGCACGCTCGGCGTCAAAGAGGGCGACACCGTGCGCATCGGAAAGCTGGAGCTCGAGTGGCTCGATGCGCCGCAGCGGCTCACGGCGCCCGGCGCGACGAAGAAGCGTTGAGGGCGCGTGTCGGCGTTTTCGGTGGCACGTTCGATCCCGTGCACGTCGGTCATCTCGCGATCGCGTTCGCGGCCCTCGAATCCGTTCCGCTCGATCGCGTGCTCTTCGTCCCCGCGCGGCGCTCGCCGCTGAAAGACCGCGATCCGCTCGCGAGCGTGGCCGATCGCGTCGCGATGCTCGAGGCCGCGTTGGCGAGCGAGCCTCGCTTCGCGCTCTCGCGCCTCGAGCTCGAGCGCGACGGCGTCTCGTACACCGTCGACACGCTCGCGGCGCTGCGCGCCGAGGGCGAGCTCTTCCTCATCCTCGGGAGCGACGCACTCGCCGGTCTCGCGAAGTGGCGGGCACCAGACCGCATCCGCGAGCTGGCGACGATCCTCGTCGCCGCGCGTCCCGGGGCTCCCGAGCCTGACCCGATCCACCGTGCACGTGCGTTCGATGCTCCCCGGCTCGACATAAGCTCGCGCGAGCTGCGCGACCGCGCCGCCCGTGGCATGTCGCTGCGGTACCTTGTTCCTGACGCAGTGTGGGAGCACATCAAAGAGCGCGGCCTCTATCAGTGACGGCATCAGCATCCGCTGGTCTCCATCGGTGACGGCATCCGCGCGTCCTGACCTTTCGCCCCGAGCGCTTGCTGATCTCGTCGTCGAAGCGGCGAGCGACAAGAAGGCCGAGGACATCCTCGTGCTCAACATCTCCGAGATCTCGACGATCGCGGACCTGTTCGTCATCTGTACCGCGCGCGGCGAGCGGCAGGCGCAGGGGATCGCCGACGGGATCGTGGAGAAGGCGAAGGCCGCCGGAGAGCAGCCGTTCGGCATCGAGGGCTACACGAGCGGCCGTTGGATCCTCATCGATCTCAGCGACGTCGTCGTACACGTGTTCGTCCTGGAGGAGCGGGAGCTCTACCGGCTGGAGCGTCTATGGGGAGACGCACCGGTGGTGCTGCGGATCGCGTGAGCGGCGCGGCTCAGCCGGTACGGATCAGCGGCGGAGGTAGTCGTCGGTCTTTTCGATCCAGTCTTGCCGCGGTGGGCTGAACACGTCGACATCGAGCGTGTCTTCAAGCGCTTCGGCCCGGTGCGGGACGTTTGAAGGGATCGTGAGGATCTCGCCCGCGCGGACCGTGACCTCCTCCTCGCCCTTCGTGCCGAGCCAGAGGCGGAGCGCACCCTCGAGGATGTACGTGATCTGCTCGCTCTCGTGTGTGTGCGTCTGCACGACCGCGCCCTTCTTCAGGAAGACCTGCGCCACCATGGCGCGCTCGCCGTGGACGAAACGGCGCTCGATCTGCGCGGTCATGCGCTCCTTCGGGATGCTGTCCCAGCGGCGATGCGTTCCGAGCTTCACGGCGGACCTCCCACGAACGCGCAGACTCTACTCGTCCGTCGCCCTCCGCTCCGCTACGATTGACGTGGTTGCGTCGCCAATCGAGGCAGCCGCCAATCGGGGCTGTAGCTCAGCTGGGAGAGCGCTTGAATCGCACTCAAGAGGTCAGGGGTTCGATCCCCCTCAGCTCCACCGAACCGCAGAATCATTGGCACATTCGCATCGACGTTGTCGGCCCAAAGGCGAGAAGTCACCTGACGACTAATCAAGTTGCCGCGCTCGACGCCAAGAAGCCAGTGGTCTTCTCGACCTTCCGCGAGCGAGAGTTCGTGACGGTCGACTTGATTCGCCGGGTTGAACACGATGCATCAAACGGGATCCCCTCCACAAGTCACGCAACGCACGGCAGTGACTCGCACGTCGTCATACCCCGACGCGTCTTCCGCAGCTAGCACTGCGATGCGAGCGCGACGGTCGTCTGTAGATAGCATGAGTGCAGCAGGTCGGTGATGGGCAACGACAAGACGATGAACGATGCGGTCGCCAAAGGGACCGTGAGGCTCACGCTCGTCACTCGACCACGCCGCCTGGCCAACGGCCGACTGGCGAGTGCACCAACGATCACGACGACGACGTAGAGCACCAGCAATCCAAGGCGTAGCGCGAGCTGGACCTGCTGGGCTCGTTCGGATGGCATGGAGCCGATGGCAAGATCCAGACGAAGGGCGGCGCCGATGGCATCCACCGCGGTCGTCGTCACGACGAAGAGCCCGACCCCAACGGCGCTCGACAGGACAAGCTCAGACGCGTACCACTCCCGGGCGCGAAGCCAGCGCACGCGATGAACGACGACCGCGAGGATCAGGAGGTAACCGACAGCGAGTGCGCCGAGGATTGCCAAGTTCGCCAAGAAACTCGAGATCGGCATGAGACCTCCCTTTCGAAGTGGTGGGTGCGCGCTGTCGCGCACCCACTACCGCTAACTAATTGATCGGCCGCAGGCTCCCCAGGAGCGCCAGTGCCGTCGAGGTATCGAGTGCAAAGGCGCCCACCACGACGTTAGCGCGGAATTCCAGGATGCTGGCTGAGCCCCTGTCCTCGTAGACCATTCCGGGACCGATAGCTGTTGCGCCGTCGCTGGCGCGTGCGGTGCCGGCGAACGAGGTCGCGGCCTCGGCGCTCAGCCGAGTCTGAAGCGCGCTAACCAGCCTGCGATATGGCGATAAGTCTGGAGGCGCACCGAGAGCGCGCTCGTGCTCGAATGGCATCTCCTTGACGATAGAGGGAGGAGGAACGCCAACGGCCAAGCGGCTTGGATACGTCGGTCCGCCCCGCTACCTTCGCAGCGCCGGTGTAGCCGAACGCGGCCAAGGCGAGGAAGACGGTCGCCATATTCACAGGCTCCTCGTATGAGTGAATTCGCGGTCCGACCATACAAGACACTCGCTGATCTGAGACCTGGACAACGCACGAGTCGGTGAGCAAGGTGATGATCTGCGTCACGAGACGCCAGTAACGAACACGACCATCAACTTGGGTACGGCGATGACGTATCCCCGCGAAGGCGACCGCGACACGCCCCTGAGTCGTGCTCAGACGCGCGCTAGTTCGGTGTCCTTGGCAAGTCGACGTAGCGCGCTCAGTTCCTTCGATTCCAGAGCTGGCTGAGAGTGTCGCACCGCAAGTATTGCGTTCACCGCATCGATGAAGGTCTCGTGGTGAATCTGCGGCTGCCGCCCCTCGTACGCGTCAAACCACATCTCTACATCTCGCCAGCGCCAGAGGCCTCGATCGGCGACGAAGTATCTGGGCTGCGGGAACTTGCCGGGACCGCGCTTTCCTTTTACCAGTTGGCTGACGCTCTCGCGCGAGCGGCCTCGGCGCTGCGCGATGTCTGACTGACGTACGAGGTCTTCGGGCTCCAACGCGAGCACCCGAACGTCACGGAGCGCGCGCTCAACATCTTCTATCGCCGAAACGACTGCAGTAGCGAAGTCAGGGGCCTCTCGGTCGAGCCCCACATACGCACGCTCGTTCCGCTCGCTCGCCGTAGAGTCCGGCACCGTGCTGTAGAGGGCGTTGATCTGTGAGTCATTGAGCCCGCTCGCGTCCAAGGCGAGCGTGAAGCTGAACTCATTCACTTCGTTTCCTCCTCCTTCGCTTGGTGCTGACACTTCAGGCTCTCGCGGATGATGCGGGCTGCATGCGAACCAGCGTTCTGCGGCGTTGCATTGATCGCGATTCGGCATCCATCACGCTGGTGACGACCGCACAGAACAAAACCCCAGTGCCCGCCTTCCTCGAAGCGCCACCATGGGTCCGCAAGGACCGTCTCGATCGCATCCTGGACCTCCTTCTTTGGGTGGCGCTTCGTTGGCATGCCTATGCTCTCCCATGCCGTTGACAACTGTCAACACCCGTACATTTCCTGGTCAATCAAGCGATGCCATGAGTTTAATCGAACGTACGTTCCACGCCATCGGGCCCACAGGGGTGCGGGAGGCGCGCGCGATCTAGATGTTCCTTGGGTGATCGAAGGCGGCAGAAGGAACGAGCCCCCAAGCCAGCACCACTTTTCCAGTTCGCGCGTGCTAGGTCACCCGAGGCTCGGCTATGACTGTGCGGGCAACGACGCTGTGGCCGATCCGCTCACACGTCCTGCGCTGGACGACACTGCCGGTAGTGAACCGTCTGTCCGATGTGACGGGCGGCTAATCGCGCTCGAGGGAGATCACCGGTATCTCGCGCCGCTTCACTTTTCGCTCGTACGCGCCGAAGAAGGGCATCTCGGTGCTGTGGATCTTTAGCAGCCGCCGCCGCTCGACTCCTTCGCTCACCGTCGCGCGGGCCGCGAAGCGTTCCCCGTCGGCTTCGACGGTCACGATCGGCTGCGCCAGGAGGTTGTGATACCAATCGGGATGCGTCGGGGAGCCGCCCTTCGAGGCCATGACGATGTAGCGCTCGCCATCGCGCGAGAAATTGAGCGGCGTAACTCGCTCGCGCCCAGTTCGCGCCCCCTTCGTCGTGAGCAGTAGCAGCAGATTCGTCCTAGTGGGCGTGCGTCGACCGTCCTTGCGGAACTTCTCAATGACCGGACGGTTACTCTCGACCCAGTCACGCTCGGGTCGCGTCGGGCCAGCCATGTCGTGAGCGTACCGGGCGCGCGTTTTGGGTGTTTCGTCCCGCGCCCCGATAATCGCTGCGCATGGATTTCTTCTCAGGCGGCGGCGATCCCGAGCGCCAGGCGAACATCGCCTTCGCCCTCATCTTTCTCGGGATCATCTTCGTCGGCGGCCTGACGATCTGGCTGTTCTATGGAGCCAGCTTCTAACTCACCGACCAGCGCGTGACGCAGTAAGGGGAGTGCAGCGATGGCCACGACACATCTGAAGAACTACATCGACGGCCGCTGGGTGGATTCGTCGTCAGGCGAGGCGTTCGACAACACCGATCCGGCGAACGGCGACATCATCGCCACCGCAACAAAGTCGAACACGGCCGACGTCGACAAGGCTGTCGAAGCCGCGAAGCGCGCGTCCGACGGCTGGCGGCTGTTCCCCGCGCCAAAGCGCGGCGAGATCCTCTACCGGGCCGCCGAGATCATGCTGCGCCGCAAGGACGACCTTGCGCGCGAGATGACGCTCGAGATGGGCAAGGTGCTCGCGGAGTCCCGCGGCGATGTCCAAGAGGGCATCGACATGACCTATTACATCGCCGGCGAGGGACGCCGCCAGTTCGGTGACGTCGTGCCGGCCGAGCTCCCGAACAAGTGGGCGATGAGCATGCGACACCCGCACGGCGTGGTCGCCGCGATCACCCCGTGGAACTTCCCGTTCGCGATCCCGACCTGGAAGATCATGCCTGCGCTCGTCCTCGGCAACACCGTCATCTTCAAGCCTGCGTCCTTCACACCGATGATGGGCGTGCGCCTGGTGGAGATCCTCGAGGAGGCCGGCCTTCCGAAGGGCGTCCTCAACCTCGTGCTGGGTCCGGGTGGCGAGCTCGGCGACCACATCGTCAAACACCCGCTGGTCGATCTCATCTCGTTCACGGGGTCGTCCGACACCGGCGCGCACATCTGCGAGATCGCCGGTCGTTTGCTGAAGCGCGTCTCGTGCGAGCTCGGGGGCAAGAACGCGATCGTGGTCCTCGACGACGCCGACGTCGACCTCTCGCTCGAGGGGATCGTGTGGTCCGCGTTCGGCACGTCCGGACAGCGGTGCACCGCGGCCTCGCGAGTGATCGCGCATCGTGGCATCGCGAACGACCTCATCGACAAGCTCGTTGGTCGCGCCAAGAAGCTGCGCATGGGTCACGGTCTCGAATCCGGCACGGACCTCGGGCCCGTCGTGTCGAAGGCGGCTCAAGAGAAGGTCGCGAGCTACATGCCCATCGCCGAGCGGGAAGGCGCGACCATCGCGGCAGGCGGCCGCATCCCCACCGAAGGCGCCCTGGCGAAGGGCTTCTTCCATGAGCCGACCGTGCTGGTGGACGTGAAGCCGAACATGCGCGTCGCGCAGGAGGAGATCTTCGGGCCCGTGACTTCCGTGATCGAGGTGTCGAGCATCGACGAGGCCATCAAGGTCCTGAACAACACGAAATACGGCCTCTCGTCGTCGGTGTACACGCGCAACGTGAACAACGCGTTCCGCTTCATGCGCGACGCAGAGACGGGGATCGTGTACGTGAACGCGGGGACGATCGGCGCCGAGATCCAGCTGCCGTTCGGCGGCATGAAAGCGACCGGCAACGGACACCGCGAGGCCGGCCGCGCCGCGCTCGACGTGTACTCCGAGTGGAAGTCGATCTATGTCGACTACTCGGGCAAGCTCCAACGCGCGCAGATGGACACCGACGCGGGCGGCAAGGCCCCGTAGCCAGACGTGGCGACGGGCGCGCGCGCTATTAGGTCGGGGCGGGAAGCGTGAAGCGCATCTCGGTGCCCTGACCTGACTCGCTCGTCGCGGTGATCTCGCCCCCATGCGCGACCACGAGGCTCTTGGCGATGGCCAGGCCGAGACCCGCGCCGGGAGACTCGTCGGACTTGTAGAAGCGGTCGAACACGTGCGGCAGCGCGTCGACGACGATCCCGGGTCCGCTGTCGCTCACCGAGATGCGCAGCTGTCCCTCGGCTGCCGACGCACGAACGCGGACGCGCCCGCCGCGTGGCGTGTAGCGCAGGGCGTTCGACAGAAGATTCGACAGGACTTCGCGGATCCGAAGGGGATCGACGTCCGCGTGTAGCAGCGCGCCGTCGATCTCGGTAGTGAGAGCGACGCCGGCGCTGTCGGCCTGCGTACGGAACGACCCCACCGAGTCCGCGAGGAGCTCGGCGACGTCGGTCGGCTCACGATGAAGCGTGAGGGCACCGGCCTCGGCGAGCGAAAGCGTGCGCAGGTCATCGACGAGACGCGAGAGCACGCGCGTCTCGTCGAGGATCGGCTCGAGATGGGCTGTGTCGGCGGGGTGCACGCCGTCGAGCAGGGCCTCGAGATTCCCTTGCATGATCGTGAGCGGCGTGCGCAGCTCGTGCGTGACGTCCGCGAGCAGCCGTCGCCGCTGCTCCTCGCTGCCCTCGAGGCGGGCGGACATCGAGTTGAACGCGCGGGCGAGCGAACGAAGCTCGCGCGGCCCGCGTTGGCGCACGCGAACGGCGTAGTTCCCGGCCTCGACCTTCTCGGCCGCGTCGATCAGGTCTCCGAGCGGGACGACCAGCCGGCGGATCGCTCGCGCGACGGCAAGCACGAAGACGAAGGCGATGACGAGGGCTACCGGCACGAACGCCGAGAACCCGGAACCGGTGGCAGTGAACGCATTGATGAGCAACGTGACGAAGACCGCGACCACGAACGCAAAGAGCAGGAAGAACAGAAGCGCGAACATCACCGCGCGGCGCATGAAACGCACTCGCATGCGCGGCCAGCCGGCGGGAGGGAACGGCTCCTCTTGCGGCCACCACGGCGGCCGCTCGAGCTCACGCGCTCCTCGACGCCAGTTGTGCCGCTCCGGCTCGGGCACGCTACGGCTCGTCGTCGGCGAAGCGATAGCCGACGCCGTACGCGGTCAGGAGGTAGCGCGGCTCACGCGGATCAGGCTCGAGCTTCCGCCGGATGTTCTTCACGTGCGCGTCGATCGCGCGCTCGTATGACTCGAACGCGACGCCGTGCACCGCGTCGAGAAGCTGAGCGCGCGTGAAGATGCGCCCCGGCGCGCGGGCCAGTGCCACCAAGAGCTGGAACTCAGTCGCGGTGAGCTCGACCGCCCGGTCGCCGACCCGCACGCGCATGCGCGGCACGTCCAGCGTGACCTCACCGGCGCGCACGATGTCGCCGGCATCTGGTGGCCGCTCGGTACGACGGAGCACCGCTCGGACGCGCGCCACGAGCTCCTTGGGGCTGAACGGCTTGGTGATGTAGTCGTCCGCGCCGATCTCGAGACCGGCGATCTTGTCGGCCTCGTCGCCGCGTCCGGTGAGCATGACGATCGGCACGTTCGAATCGCGGCGGAGCCCGCGTGCGACATCGAGGCCGTCGAGCTCCGGCAGGCCGAGATCGAGGATCACCAGATCCGGGCGGGACGCGCGTGCGGTCGCGAGCGCCGCGTTTCCGTCGGAGGCGCTCACGACCGCGAATCCCGCGTTCTCGAGGTAGTCCCGCGCGAGCTGGACGATCTTCGGCTCGTCGTCGATGACGAGGACCGTCTTCATCGCTCGGATGCTAGGTGTTGGTCGAGCTCGGGCGGTCGCCGCTCGGCTTCTCGCCGTGGAGCTCGCGGTGCAGCTCCTCGATCCTCTCGCGACCGCCGCCCCAACCGCGGGATCCGTAGCCACGGTGGCCGCCTCCAAAAGCGGCGCGCATCGCGCCGAAGAAGAGGAACAGGAAGAACAGCGGGAGGAGGAGCCCAAGGAAGCCGAAGCCGTAACCCCAGTGCGGGTAGCCGTAGTACGCGACCGTCGCGGCGCCGGCGGGCAGCATGGTCGCGAGTCCCTGCGACAGGCCGATCTGGTACGCGACAAGGCCGACCGCCAACGCGAGGACGGTGGCGGCCATGACTCTGAGACCGTTCACATGTGACCCCTTTCGTCTGTGTGTCTTGAGTAGAAGCGTCGCGCCGGGATGTGAAGTGGTGATGAAGGCGCCGCGGAGAGGTCGCGCCTAGCGCAGCGTGGCGTCCAGCCAGCGCGCGACCTGTTCGACCGCCTCGGACTCCTTCGCGCCGAAGTCGTGACCACCCTCGATGACCGCGAGATCGATGAGCGGATTCACAAGAGCAATGCGCTGCAGCACGGCGAGCGGTCCGAGCTCGTCGTGCTGCCCTTGCACGACGAGCGTGGGGCAACGCATCCCCTGCAGCGCCGCTTCGTCGGCCGGTCGCGGACGGTCCGGTGGCGAGATCGGGTGGCCGAGTATCGCGAGCGCGTCGGGCGGCTCGACCGCGGCCAGGAATGCGCACATGCGTCCACCGAAGCTGCGGCCGACGAGCGCGACCTTGTCGTGCTCGGTGCGCAGGGCGTCGCGCGCGGCACGAAGGTCGTCGAGCTCCGATGCGTACTCGCGGCTCGGGCGCTTGCCGCGTGTCCCGAACGTGATGGCGCGGCTCGCGATCCCGTATGCCTCGAGGCGTTTCGCAAGCGCGCGCAGGATCGGCTGCTGCGCCGTTCCACCATAGCCAGGCGCGAGGACCGCGGCGCGCGTCAACGCGTCTTCGTGGTGAGCTTGGGCAGCTTCTGCTGCATGCCGATCGCCGGCGCGAGCAGATCGCCGACGGCGGCGATGCGTGCACCCATGTTCGCGATCGTGAACGCATCGGGGCGGCCGAGCGCGCCGATCTCGTCCCAGCGCAGCGGTGCCGAGACCGGTGCGCGTCGGATCGGCCGCACGCTGTACGGTCCGGCGGTCGTCTTGCCGCCGACGTTCTGTAGGAAGTCGATGTAGACGCCACGTCGGCGCTCCTTCGAGACCTCGACGGTGATGAGCTTCGGCTCGCGCTCGCGCGCGGCCTTTCCCAGCTCGAGCACGAAGCTCCGGGACTCCTCGAACGTGTACTTGCGAGCGATCGGGACCCAGATGTGGATGCCGCGCGACCCGGTCGTTTTCGGGAAGCCCTCCAGGCCCATCTCGTCGAGCAGCTCGTGGACGACCGCGGCGGTCTGCTTCACGTCGTCCCACGTCGAGCCCGTCGAGGGATCGAGGTCGATGATCGCGATGTCCGGATGGTCCGGATCGTCGACGCGCGAGAGCCAGGGATGGATCTCGATCGCGGTGTAGTTCGCGAGCCAGATGAGCGTCGCGAGGTCGTTGCCGAGCACGTAATCGATGCCGCCCTCGCGTTCCGCATCCTTGTCCACCCAGGTCTGCACCCACTTCGGGGTGAACTGCGGCTTGTCCTTCTGATAGAAGAACGGGCCGGCGATCCCGTCGGGCATCACCTTAAGCGTCAGCGGGCGGTCCCTGATCGCCGGAATGAGGTACGGCGAGACCTCGGTGTAGTAGCGGATGAGGTCCGCTTTGGTATACCCGTCCTCGGGGAACAGGACCTTCTCGAGGTTGGTGAGGCGTATGGCGTGGCCGTCGACCTGAAGCACCGACGGCACACGTGCCTTTGACTGGGGCACAGTCCCGGCCGGCGAAGCCGGGCGGGACTGAACGGCACGGGCCGCCTCGCGCAGAGCGTTCTTGGTCGACTCGCGGCGCTCCTCGCCGGTGCATTCGTTGGGACTCACGTCCGCGCGCAATCCGCGGTAGGTGGGGTGGCGCAGCGTCCCCTCGCGCGTCATCTCGGTGTACTGCACCTCGCAGACGAGCTCGGGCATGCACCAGTGCGCGGGCGAGTTCACGCGCGGCGCGGTCGCGAACGGCGGCGTCGGCGATTCACGTTCTTTCAGCGTCGCGAGCAGCTCCTTGAGCGTGCGCTCGTCGAAGCCGGTGCCGACGTGGCCCACCGGGATGAGCTTGCCGTCGCGGTGGATGCCGAGCAGCAGCGCTCCGAGGGTCTTCGAACGGCCGCCCTCACCCTCGGTCCAACCGCCAACGACGCACTCCATCGTGCGGAAGGCCTTGATCTTCACCCACGCCGCGGATCGTCCACGCGTATACGGCGCGTCGAGCCGCTTCGCGATGATCCCCTCGATCCCCTGTTCCTTCGCGGCCGCGAAGAGCGCGGTGCCGGTGCCGATGAACTGCTCGGAGCGCCGGATGGCGCCCATCGGCGTGAGGATGTCGTCGAGCAGGCGCTGTCGCTCGCGCAGCGGTCTGCGTCCGAGGTCCTCACCGTCGAGCCAAAGAAGGTCAAAGACCTCGTAGACCACGGGCGTCGTTCGACGGAGCTTGCGAACCGCTGATTCGTCCCGCACGTGCATACGCGGCTGCAGGCGCTGGAACGACGGCGCTCCGCGCTCGTCGAGCGCCACGATCTCGCCGTCGAAGATCGCCTGGTACCCGCCGGTGTTCGCCTCGGCGATCTGATGCGCCTCGGGGTACTGCGTCGTGCAGTCGAGCAGGTTGCGCGTCTGCAGGCGCACGACGCCGCCGTCGACGAACGCGAGCGTGCGCACGCCGTCCCACTTCGGCTCGAACGCGAAGTCCGGCGAGTCGAACGGCTCCTCAGCGGCGATCGCGAGCATCGGCTCGACCTTCGCGTCGAGCGGGTGGTCCTTCACGACCGGACCGTGCTTGATCTTCAGCCAGTCGCGACCCTCGTTCTGCTTGGTCTTCACCAGGACCCATTCGCCCTCGAGGCGTCTCCCGTGGAAGGCGACCTTGTACTCGTTCTCGCTGTCCTTGATCAGGTCGTACGTGCCCTGGTCCCAGATCGTCATCGAGCCGGCGCCGTAGCCGTCGGGGATGACACCGTGGAAATCCAGGTACTCGATGGGGTGATCCTCGGTGTGCACCGCGAGGCGTCGCTTCCCGCCCTCTAGCGGCGGGCCCTGCGGGACCGCCCATGACGCGAGGATGCCGCGCATCTCGAGGCGCACGTCCCAGTGCAGGCGCGTGGCGTGATGGCGGTGCACGACGTAGCGGCGCGTAGGTTCGGTCGTCGGGCGCTGGCCTTCCGGCTCGGGCGTCCGCCTGAAGTCGCGTTTGCGCTGGTATTCCTCGAGGCTCACGCTTACTGCTCCAGCCAATTCTCGGGGAGGTGCCATGGTGCCGTCGGAGTTCGCCTCGCTCGTTACTTCTTTCCTGAAGGAGGAGTACGAGGACTCCCCGACCCT
>JANNHF010000098.1:0-3705 GCA_031404235.1 Chloroflexota bacterium | reverse complement strand
GACTTCACCCGTCGGGTAGAAGATCACCTCGAAGTCGTTCCTGGCGGTTGTGCCGCTTTCGCCTCGGCGCGGCACGCCCTTGTACTGCACGATCGTCCGTGTCCCGTCGTTGAGGTAGTAGGCACGGGCGTTGGGCGCCTGCGTCGGGCGGAAGTCGAGATCGTCCCAGAATGCTGCGAACAGGCTGGGAGGCACCGTCGAGCCCGAGTTCGGCAGCGCGGTGTTCGTGAACGTCGTCTGGGCGTTCGTGGCGTTCAAGGTCAGCCAGCCATTCGTGGTGATCCGGAACGACGGATAGCTCACCCCGTAATGCGGGAACGAGAACCCGAGCGGGAACGGTCCCAGGTTCTGGTCGTCACCGTTCAGGGGTATCGCCGTGCCCGTCGCGCTGATGTCCACCCATGCGAACGTGGGACCACCCGGCGCGTCGCTGTCCTGGTAGGTGTAGCCGAACACGTCCGGACCGCCCGCAGCGAGTGGCGCGGGGCCGAACTGTGAATCGGGCGCGTCCTTGGCGAGGTCGAGGTTGTCGGCGTCGCCGAACACCGTCACGGCCCCGCTCTGGCCGAGGATCTCGGCGGCGGCGGTGAAGTTGTAGTTGCTGCCGCCCGTGTTCGTGAGCCGCAGCTGCCGCGACGCCGTGGTGTTGGTGAGCAGCGTTTCGTCGAACGACTCCGGCGACACCAGCACGACCGGCGCCGGTGTCGACTGGCCGATCATGTTCACCGACAGCGAAGGCGTGTCGGGGTCGTTGCTCGCCACCGTGATCGTGCCGCTCAGCGTACGAGCGGCCGCCGGAGCGAACGTGAGCACCACGTTGCGAGTCTGGTGCGGATTGAGGGTGAACGCGGTCTGGCTCGGGCTCACGTCGGGGTCACTGCTCGTGACGTTCGTCACGATCAGCGCGTCGGTGCCCGGGTTGTTGACGGCCAGCGTCCGCGTCGGGTTCGCGCCTACGAAGAACGTTCCGAAGTCCACGGTCGCCGGCGCGAGCGTGATGTCCGGCGCGCCGAGCACGTGCAGCTGCGCCGCAAGCAGCGTCGGGTTCTCGTCCGGGTCATTGCTTGCGATCCGGATGGTTCCGTCGAAGATGCCGCCCTCCACGCCGAGCGCGTTGAAGTTGACGCTCAGGTTGTGGCTCTGCCCCGCCGGGATGCGGCCGGCGGTGGGCGTGACGGTCAACCACTGCCGCAGCGGCAGGATGCGCACCGCGAGGTTGTTCGCGACGTAGTTCGTGTTGAATGCGGTGGTGAGACCGATGTTCCGGGCCGCGTTCTGGATGCCGACGGTCGCGCTGTTCGTGGGAGCGGTCACCGACAGGTACTGGAAGCGGATCTCGCCCGTCGCGTAGAGCACCACCTGGAACGTGTACGGTCCGCCGGTCTGGAAGTGCGGCACGCCCACCCATGAGACCACGAAGTGCGAGGCGTCGCCGTACGTGTACACGCGGGACGTCGTGCCGAAGTCCAGGTCGTCCCAGAGTGGGGCGAGCAGGTTCTCGGGCGCGCCGGCGTTCGGCAGCGGTTGGTTCTCGAACGAGGTGGCCGAGCTGGTGAACGAGAGCCAGCCGTTCGTGCACACGCGCACGTTGCCGAACGAGCCGCCGTAGAACGGGAAGTCGAACCCGATCGGCACGGCCGCCGAGGTCGCGTCGTCTCCGGTGAGCGTCAACAGCGACCCGGTGCCGGTGATGTCCTCCCACGCGAAAGACGGTCCGCCAGCCTCGTTGCTGTCGATCCAGCGATAGCCGAAGCCGTCCGGGCCGCCCTGGCCGTCCATGACGGGTTGGCCGATGCGGACATCGTCGGCGCCTTTGACGAGCGGCTGGTACTCGTGGAGCACCGGCTGCGCGAACATCAGCTCGGGCGTCGGGATCGTGTAGTCAAGCGTGCCCTCGCCGACGTTGCTCAGCGTGAGCGACTGCGTTTCGGTCGCACCGGTGAGCAGCGTGGCCGAGAAGGACCCGGGCGAAGCCGCGAGGTCCGGCGCACCCAACGTGCTGCCGGTCGCGACGTTCGAGAGCGCTCCCCGATTGCCGAACTCGTCGAGCGCCTTGAGCGCGATGAAGTAGGCGGTGCTGTGCGACAGGCCGGAAAGTTCGTGAGTCTCTGCCTGCCCCGCGGGCAGCGGATCCGGCCCGGCGGCCGGAGTGGCGGCCGCGAACGAGGCATCGTCGAGGATCGGCGAAGTCGAATAGCGCAGGTCGTAGGCCGACGCGCGGCCCACACCCGCGTCGTCTCCGGTGGCCGTCCACGCGAGTCGCAGGTGGCTCGATCCGCTCTCGGTCACCGAAAGGTCGGATACCGCGCCCGGGTTCGTGACGTCGGGATCGGCGATCGCCAGGAACGCGTTCAGGCGCGCGCCAGTCACCATCTTGCCCGCGAGCTGTGGCTTTGGGTCGGCGCCGTTCAGGATGAGCTGCTTGATGAACAGGTTCGACGCGCTCGGGAATCGTCCCATCGCCAGGCCGACCACACCCGCCACGTGCGGCGTCGCCATGGACGTGCCCGAGAGCAGCTGGTAGCCGCCACCGGGCTGGCAGGAGAGGATCGCCACGCCGGGTGCGGCCAGGTCCACGGTCGTCGCGCCGAAGTTCGAGAACGAAGCGAGGTTGTCGTTGTGGTCGGTGGCGGCCACCGAGATGATGTAGGGCGAGTTGTAGGCGGACGGGTAGTGCGGGTTCAGGTCGGTGTTCGCCGAGGAGTTGCCCGACGCTGCGACGAACACCTGGCCGGCGGCGCCGGCCTGGTTGATCACGTCCAGGAGCGCCTGCGAGAAGCCGCCGCCGCCCCACGAGTTGTTCGTGAGCTTGCAGCCAATCGCGATCGCGTACTGCACGCTCGAGATCGCGCCCGCGGTCGAGCCGGAACCCGAGCCGCTCAGAAACTTGATGCCGACGACCTTGGCATTCCAGTTGACGCCGGTGACGCCGAGGTTGTTGTCGCCCACGCCGGCGATCGTGCCGGAGACGTGCGAGCCGTGGCCATTGTCGTCGAACGGGTCGCCGTCGTTGTTCACGAAGTCGTACCCGTGCACGTCGTCAACGTAACCGTTGGCGTCGTCGTCGATGCTGTTCCCGGGGATCTCGCCCGGATTCGTCCACACGTTCGCCGCGAGGTCCGGGTGGTTGTAATCCACGCCGGTGTCGATGACTCCGATCTTGAGGTTCGGGTCACCGGTGAACACGTCCCAGGCATTGCTCGCCTTGATGTCGGCGCCGGGCGTGCCGCCCGTCTGCCCGGTGTTGCGCATGCCGTAGAGCTCGGAGAAGCGCGGATCGTTCGGGATGGCGTCGAGCGTGATCTCGAAGTTCGGCTCGACGTATTCGACGTCCGGATCGTTCGCGAATCGGCGGATCGCCGCGTCGGTGGACATGCCGCGGAGCCGCACGTGCTCCATGCTGAGTCCGCGGAACTCGCGCACGAGCGTCGCATTGAGACGCGAGCGGAAGTTGGCGCGCGAGTTGGGCGTGACGCTCTGCTTATAGCGAACGATCAACTCGCCGGGAATGATGCGCGGCGGAGCGGCGAATGCGAGCACCGGAACCAACAGGGCCAGCGCTGCGACGAATGCGAGGATGCGTGAGATCCCCGGTCGATGGGCGATCGCGCTGTACCCGAAGTGGGTGACGCTGTTCTTCCTGAAGGGTGCGGCGCTTCCTGATCCGTCACAACTCCTGAGCGGGAGCGGCAAGACCGTGCGCGG
>JANNHF010000097.1:0-1747 GCA_031404235.1 Chloroflexota bacterium | reverse complement strand
CGGCGCGGCGACGCGGCTCGCCGGGCTGCCGGAGGGCGAGCCGTACCGTCCCTCCTTCTCCGCCGACGCGAAGTGGCTCGTGTACACGCTCCGTCACGACGGGCGCAATGACCTCCACGCGATCGAGATCGCGACCGGGCGTGACGTCACGCTCACCGGAGATGGCCGTAGCTGGAACGGCGTGTTCTCGCCCGACGGGGCGTGGGTCGCTTTTCTCCGCGAGCAGGGGGGCATCATCGACCTGTACGCCATGGAGCTCGCCGACGCGCTCACCGGGGGCCTGCCCCGACCCCCCGTGAAGCTCACGGCAGGGCAGGGTATCGACGGCGCGAGCCGGCCGGCGTGGGCGAGATGATCCCGGACCTGCGCGATCTCGTCAGGGTGCCGTAGCCGACGAGCAGAAGCGTCTGCGACGTGGGCTTCGGCCGCGCTGTTGTCAGCGCCACTGAAGCGATCCGCAGAGGGCACGCTCGCAGAACGCCTACAGCTGTATGTTGACCCGCGTCTTGTTCTGGCTTCGCGACCGTACCTTCAGCCGATTCTTTGGATCCACGACGCATTCCAGCCAGTAACGTCCCGGCGGCAATCCCTTGACCTCGATGTACTGCTCCTGTACTCCCAACCAGTAAACATCTCCCCAACCCGGCGTGATGCCCATCTTCCCGGTCTTCGCCCGGACGTCCGGACAGCGCGCGAAGAGGCGGCGGCCGACGGTCTTGTCGAGCTTTGCGATGTCCTCGAGGCAGAAGGACTGCTTCAGACCCTCTTTGACCAGCCGCCCCGTCTTGACCGATCGAAGTCTGTACTGCAGAAAGTTCGCGAAGTGCCAGTGGTTGTGATCGGGGTTCCTGTCGAACACCGCAGATCCAGCCGGCCTGCGTCTCCAATCCGCGCGCGGCCTGGCGTCATCCTCGATGAGCTGCTCGACCTTGGCGCGGCCGGGTCGTGCCATGGTCGTGAACTCCAGAAGCATGATGCCGTCGCCGATGTTTGCCACGCAGTTGGAGAAGATCAGATGTGCGTGTCGCCGGTGTTTCCTTCCCTCTGTCTCTTCAAGCTCGTCGGGGTCGGTCATGACCTCGTAGTCGGTGAGGAACTCCTTGTACCGAAGGCCGCGTTCCTCGCCGTAGTACTTGTATGTCCGATGCCTGCCCTTGAGCGGTTTGAGCTGCGCAAGCTTCTCTGCCATAGCGCCGATGTATAGCACCGAGCCGACATAGACCGACACGACCGAGGTCGATCAAATTGGAGGTAAACCGAGACGGACCAACCTATCGGGCGAGCACGGCGAGAAGGCCGTACGTCGTCCGCGGGTGAGCCGCAGCAACAGGCTTGAGTCGCGGACTTGGTCGGAAGCTCACCCGACTCTGGATCAGATCAGCCGGCGGCGGACCTGCGCTGAGACGAAGTCCATGGCCGCGACGGTGAGGATGATCAGGAAGATGATCAGTCCCGCCTTTCGGTACTGGAGCAGGTTGATCGTGAAGAAGAGGAGCGCGCCGATGCCGCCGCCGCCGACGAGGCCCAGGATGGTCGCAAGGCGCACGTTCGCGTCGAGTCGGTAGATCGTGAAGGAAATGAAGGGGCTTGAGTTTCGATAGCTATTCGGGATGGTCCATTGAGTATGATGTAGTAATGATTTTCTGCATCATAATTGTTCAGCTCCATGTTGAATACCCGGTCTACTGCATCAAAAGTCCACTTTTCAGGGCCCCGACGGGCAAGCAGCTCGACCACCCGGTCGGAC
>JANNHF010000096.1:0-18037 GCA_031404235.1 Chloroflexota bacterium | reverse complement strand
CGCGATCGCGCTTCCGGAATTCCTTGTACGGCTCGGCGGCCAACCGGTCATAGTCACTTCGGGCATCCACGCGGTACGCAGGTGGAACGGTTTGTGGAAAATGGTACAGTTGCTGGTTCACTTGTGCAGCTACTCGAAACGCACTGATCGCGAACAAGGCCCACAATATTGAACGCAGGTGCCTCATGTTCGCGCTTCTCCGCCGATGAGACCGATGTTCGGGCCTTCCGGCGTTTCGATCGGACAGATGCGGCCGTAGTGGCTGTAGTGGACGTCGCGGACGTCGAAGCCGGCGCGCTCACGCGAGAGACCGCCGGGGCCCAGGGCCGAGAGGCGGCGCTTATGGGTCAGCTCGTCGAGTGGGTTCGTCTGCTGCATGAACTGCGAGAGCTGGCTGCCGCCGAAGAATTCCTTGATCGCCGCCACCACAGGCCGGATGTTGATGAGCTCCTTCGGCGTCGCCTTCTCAGGCTCGACGATGGACATGCGCTCGCGTACGACGCGCTCCATGCGGAGCAGCCCTACGCGGAACTGCTGCTGGATGAGCTCGCCGACGGCGCGGACGCGACGGTTGCCGAGGTGGTCGATGTCGTCCGCGTTGCCTTTGCCGTTGTTCAGCTCGACCATCTTGCCGACGATGCGAACGAGGTCGTCGTTCGTGAGCGTCCGCTGCGACATCTCGAGCTCGAGGCCGAGCTTGCGATTCAGCTTGTAGCGGCCCACCTTAGCGAGGTCGTAGCGGCGGAAGTTGAAGAACAGCGACTGCACGAGGTTGCGGGCGTTGTCGATCGTCGGCGGGTCACCCGGGCGCAGACGCTTGTAGACCTCGACCAGACCCTCGTTCGTGTTCGTGGTCGGGTCGCGGTCCAGCGTCGACTGGATGTACTGGTGCTCCACGTCCAGGTCGATCGCGGTGAAGAGCGCCTTGATCTCCTCGTTCGATGAGTACCCGACCGCGCGCAGCAGCGTCGTCACCGGAAGCTTGCGCTTGCGGTCGACCTTCACGGACATGACGTCCTTGTTCGACGTCTCGAACTCGAGCCACGCGCCGCGGTTCGGGATCAGCTTTCCATAGAAAAGGCGGCGGCCGGTCGTGGGGTCGTCGACGGCGGTGAAGTACACGCCGGGCGAGCGCACGAGCTGCGACACGACGACGCGCTCCGCGCCGTTGATCACGAACGTACCCTTGTCGGTCATCCACGGGAAGTCGCCGAGGAAGACGTCCTGCTCGGAGACCTCGCCGGTCTCCTTGTTCACGAGCTCGACGCGCGCCCATAGCGGCTTGCTGTACGTCAGATCTTTGGTCCGGCACTCCTCTTCGGAGTACTTCGGCTCACGGAACTCGCTCGAGATGAAACGCAGGTCGAGGTTCTTACCGGTGAAGTCCTGGATCGGCGAGATCTCCTTGAAGAGCTCGCCCAGGCCTTCATCGCAGAACCACTTGAAGCTATCGAGCTGCGTCTGGATCAGATTCGGGAGCGGCAGTACCTCGGGCAGGGACGCGAAGTTTCGGCGAACGCGCGCGGACGATGACACCCGGTCGAGGGTGATGGACATAGACGGACCCTCCTCAGGCGCTTAGGTGGGGCAGGCGCAAAGAAAGACGGGGACAGACCTGTGGCAAGGGACACATCGTAGGGCGCGATCTACTACACGGTCAAGCGGCGGGAACCGCTAAATCTCTACGCGAGCCCAAAACTTGTCAAGACCCTTTCTCGCCGCCCTGCGCCGTGAGCCGAAGTGGTCAGAAGTCCGTAAAACAGGCCATTTGGCGCCCGTTCGGGCGGAGCACCAGCTTCCCGCCTGCGTATTGTCGGCAGGCAGATGGACCAGCAGAAGGCGGCGGGTGACCCGCGCACACCCCAGCACAAGACCGTTCTGAAGCGCCGCGACGTCCTGGCCGCGGCGGCAGCCGCCGGCGCGGGCGTGGCTGCGGCCCGCCTGATGGCGCTCGCGAACGAGCCCACCTTCGAGCGGGTGCCGATCACCGGCACGCAAGGCAACCAGACCGGACTGGACTGGGTCGCGCCCCTTGGAAATGAGGCCGCCCGCGTCACGCACCTGCTGCGTCGCTTCACCTTCGGCGCGACCGCCGAGGAGCTCGAAAAGGCGCAGTCGGACGGTTACGCGAAGACGGTCGACCGCCTCCTCGAGACCAAGGCCGCGGAGCCGCCTCCGCTTGCCGGAGCGGAAGAGGCGAGCCAGGAGAACCCGCTCAACCCCGGCGCGCTCCAGCAGTGGTGGATCGACTGGATGCTCGCGAGCCCGACACCGTTCGTCGAGCGCATGACGCTCTTCTGGCACGGGCACTTCACGTCGGACTTCCGCAAGGTCGGCAACCAGTTCCCGTTCCTGTACTGGCAGAACCTCACCTGGCGCAGGAACGCGACCGCTGACCTGAAGACGATGCTCTACGGGGTCACGATCGATCCGGCGATGCTCCGCTATCTCGATCTCGGCAACTCCACCGCGCGTGATCCCAACGAGAACTACGCGCGCGAGCTGATGGAGCTCTTCACGATGGGCCCCGAGGCCTTCACCGAGGACGACGTGCGCGCCAGCGCGAAGGCGCTATCCGGATGGCGCGAGCCGCGGACGCAGACGATGATCGACGCCGACCAGAGGCGGCAGCAGATGCGGACCGGCCAGCCGCCGCGCGTCACGCCGAAGGCCGACATCGTGAAGACCGGCATCTACGAGCCGCAGCGCGGCTACCGCGGCCCGGCGTTCGCGTTCCTTGGTGAGGCCAAGACGTGGAGCACCGACGCCGTCCTCGACAAGATCCTGCAGCAGGACGTGACCGCGCCGTTCATCGTCACGAGGCTGCTCACCCACTTCGTCACCCCGACGCCGTCCTCGGCGTACGTCGCACGGCTCGCGGCCGGTTACCGGAGGAGCCGCTACGACACGAAGGCCCTGCTGCGCGACATCCTCACGAGCGCGGAGTTCACGGCCGCGGATACCTACCGCGCGCTCATCAAGTCGCCGACCGAGCTGATGGTCCATATCGCAAAGGCGCTTGGCGATCGCACGCTCACGCGTCTTGTTCTCGGCAGCGGACAGGGCATGGGCCAGATGCTCTTCGATCCGCCGAGCGTCGGCGGCTGGCCGGAGAACGAATCGTGGGTCTCTTCGAACACGATGCTCGCTCGAGCCAATTTCGTGACCTCGGCCGTGCAGACCGTCAAGAGGCTTCCGTCCGCGGGCAACGCGCACAACACCCAGATCGACGGCGTGATGTCGGCCCAGACCCTGAAGCTGCTCAACGAGGCGGCGGATGACCGGCGTCGCTGGTCGATCCTCCTCGCTTCGCCTGAGTTCCAGCTGAAATAGAAGGAGAGCGAGATGGTCGCCAGCCTCGACAAGATCGGACGCCGCGAGTTCCTCCGCGCCGGGCTCGTATTCGGCGCTGGTGCCGCCGGCCTCGCGGCTGGCTACGCCGCGGTGCCGGACGTGTTCGCTCGCGCGATGTACGCCGCGAAGCAGGAGAAGGTCACGAACGACAAGGTGCTGGTGATGATCCAACTCGCCGGCGGCAACGACGGGCTCCAGACCGTGATCCCGCTCGCGGATCAGAGCTATCGCGACCTGCGGCCGCAGCTGTCGAAGGCTGCGGACGAGGCGCTGCCCATCTCGAACGACTTCGGGCTCAACAAGAATCTCGCTGGGACCAAGAAGCTGTGGGACGACGGCAAGCTGGCCATCGTCCAGGGCGTCGGCTACCCAAAGCCCTCCTTCTCGCACTTCGACTCGATCCGCGTATGGGAGACCGCCGACCCGGAGCGCCGGCAGCAGGACGGCTGGCTCGGCAAAACGATCGCGGAGAACTACGACTCCGCGGGCCACCCGCTCGTCGGATGCGCGTGCGGCACCACCGGCATCCCTGGGGCGCTGCGCGACCTCGAGGCGACGCTGACCGTCGTCAACACCCAGCAGAGCTTCAAGTGGAGTGGCGGCGTCGAGATGGAAAAGGCGATGGGCACGCTCTACACGAGCACGCCGGGCATCTACGGCGCGCTGTTCGACACCGCGGTCACGACCGCGCGCGACACTGTCGCGCAGCTGAAGACCTCGGCCGCGTCGTACACGCCGAAGGCGCAGTACTCGGACAACGCGAAGCTCGTGTTCTCCTCGAAGAACCAGCTGGCCGCGGCGCTCCAGCTCGCCGCGCAGCTCATCGTCACCGGCACCGGCGTGAAGATCCTCCACCTGACGCTCGGCGGATTCGACACGCACTACACGCAGCGGCAGCGCCACGACGACCTCATGGGCTACTTCGACCAGGCCGTCTCGGCCTTCTACGCCGATCTCGCGGCGCACGGCATGTCCGACCGGGTCCTCATCGCGACGTGGTCCGAGTTCGGTCGACGTCCGAAGGAGAACGCCAGTGCCGGCACCGATCACGGCACGTCGGCGCCGGTGTTCCTCATGGGCGACGGCGTGAAGGGCGGCCTCTACGGCGCGGCGCCGAGCCTTACGAAGCTCGATACGCGAGGCAACCTCGAGTACAACGTCGACTTCCGCTCGGTGTACCAGGAGCTCCTCGAAGGTCACCTCCAGGTCGACGCGAAGGAGGTCTTCAACCAGACCTTCGACAAGCTCGCGATCCTGAAGGCCTGAAGATGGATCGCGCGACGCTCCTGCGCGCGGGCGCGGCGCTGTTCGCGGCCGCGGCGTTCGTCGGCTCGGGCGGCTACGTCGTCGCGCATCCGAAGAACGACGCCGCGCCGCTCCAGCCGCCGGCCGAAACGCAGGTGACGCGGCGCACGCCGGCGCCAAGCCCGACGACCACGTCGGCGCGTGCCGCGCGCGGCACGCCGCCGCCGCGCATCACGCTCGCACCCGGCGTCCAGGCGACCCAGCTCCCCGGCATCACCTACACCCATGTGAGCTGACCGTCGCCGGCGCCGGCCAGTTTGACAACTGGATGCGGCGAAGGTTTGATTGATCGATCAGTCAGGACACTGGCCGACGCTCCGCCATCCTCGATGCGGCGCGGCGCTGCGCGGATCGCGCCGGCTTGCGCGCGACGTCCATGAAGGACATCGCGCGCGAGGCCGGCGTCGCACAGGGCCTGCTCCACTACTACTTCGACACGCGCGACCGTCTCTTCAGCGAGCTCGTCGTGCGCTTGCTGGACGAGCACCTCGAGCACCTGCGCCGCGACCTCGCGAGCGCGGGCAGTGAGGAGCGGCGAGCGCTCGGCCTGGGCCTCCTGCGCCGCAAGGTCCTCGGCGAGAAACGCACGTGGCGCCTGCTCTTCGAGGTCCTCGCGAGCGCCTCGCGCGAGGGCTACGAGCGTCCGCTTGCGGACCGATTCGCGCGGCGGCGCGCCCTCGTCGCGCAGATGATCGGCGGCCCCGACGCGGATGCGAAGGCGCTCGCTGTCGATGCCCTCATGCTCGGTCTCGCCGCCGAGCGCCTTGCCGGCGCGTCCGACCGCGACGTCGAGGCGGCCCTCCGCGCATTTCTGGCGAGCGCGGCATGACCGCACCCGCCTGGGCGATCGGGCCGGGACGTCCATCGCTCCGCGCCCAACAGCTCGTCGCCGACGGGGCCGTGGTCGCCGCGATCCTCGCGTGGTTCATCGCGTCGCGCTCGGGTCTTCCCGAATCGATCGCGCCGGATCCCGAGCGCGTGCTCCCGCTCGCGGGTCAGCTCCTCGTCGATCCGCAGCTCGCGAAACACACATACGCGTCCCTGTTGCGCGTGCTCGTCGCGGTCGTCGCCGCCGTCACGCTCGGGACCGCCGTCATGGTGGCGGCACGATTCGTGCGCCTCCTCCGCATCCTCATCGCCGGGCGCCTGCTTTCCTTTCTCAACGCCTTCCCCACTGTGGGCTGGGCGATCCTCGCGGTCTTCTGGTTCGGCGTGAACGATCTCGCGGTCGTCCTCGTCGTGACCCTGATCCTGCTCCCGTTCACCATGGTCCCGGTCTGGAGCGGACTGCTGCGCCTTGACGAAGAGATCTACGAGATGGCGCGCTCCTTCACACGCCACCGGACACGGCGACTGCGGTCTCTGGTCCTGCCGGCGCTGCTGCCCGAGATCGTGTCGAGCGCACGGGTCTCGTACGGCGTGGGCTGGAAGGTCGGCCTCTTCGCCGAGATCTTCGGCGTCACGACGGGCCTCGGCTACCTCATGAGCTACGCGCGGACGGTGTTCGACACCGCGTTGCTGTACGCGGCGATCCTCACGGTCATCGTGCTCGTGTTCGCGCTGGACTGGCTGGTGTTCGCGCGGCTCGAGCGCTACCTGCTGCGGCACCGCACCGACGTTGCGCCGCGCCCGGTCTCATGAACAGCCAGCCGAAGGACGGAGGTCCCATGCGTGCCGCGGTGCTCGCGTTCATCGCGACCCTGATCCTTGCGTCGTGCGGCCCGAGCGGGCGGTCGATATCCACCGCGACGGCGCCGGCGGCGCGCGAGACGCTCACGCTCGCGTACTCGGACGACCCGAGCCGTGCCGCGCTCGTCTGGGCGATCACGAACAAGAAGGTCGCCTCGCCGTTCCTGGACCTTCAGATCTCATTCCTTCCGGTCGCCCAGATCATCCCCGCGGCGAACACGAAGCAGTTCGACGTGGTCGAGGCGACACCGCTAGCCGTGCCGCGCACCGCCGGAGCGGAGCCCGGATTCCTGATCCTCTCGAGTGGACTCGTCAACCGGACCGGGACGGTGCTCGTCACCGGCCGGTCCAGCTCGGTCGCGACGCCAGCGGACCTCAAGGGCAAGACCGTCGCGGTGGCCTCGCTCGGGGGGACGTTCGTACAGGAGACGCGCTACGTGCTCGCGAAGAAGCACGGGCTGAACGTCGACCTGCGCACCGGCGACGTGAAGTTCGCCGAGGTCCCGCCCGAGACGGTGCCGCAGCTTCTCACGGAGAACAAGCTCGATGCGGCGGTACTGACGCAGCTCGGGCTGTACCGCCTCAAGGATTCGCCGGACGTGCGCGTGCTCTCGGACATCACAAAGGAGGTACAGGCGCTGACCGGCCAACCGGTCGTGAACAGCATCGTGGTCACGTACAAAGACCGCGCCTCGTCGCTTGCGAGAGCCCTCGTCGAGCTGCAGCGCCTTCTCAAGGAGTCGCGTGACTACTTCCGCGCCAATCAGTCGGAGGTCCTCCGGGCAGTGGCCAAGGAGAAGAGCCTCGACGAGGCCTACCTCTCCTGGTTCTTCACGACCTACGACCTCGCCGCGGGTCCGGTGACCCCTGACGACGCGCGCCAGATCGCGGCAACGTGGGAGGCAGCGCGGTCGCTCGGCGACGTGAGGGAGGTGCCGCGGGTGGAGGATGTGCTCTTCAAGGCCCCCTAGCTGCGGGTCCGCCTGGTGACCGCGCTGATCGGCGTTCGCGACCTTGTCGTGCGCTTCGATGATCGCGCCGTGCTCGACGGCGTCTCCTTCGACATCGCGGCCGGCGAATTCGTCTGTGTTCTCGGGCCGTCCGGCTCCGGCAAGACGACGCTGCTGCGGGTCCTCGGAGGTCTACTGCCACCGACGAGCGGCGAGGTTCGCATCGGCGGCGAACCACCCGAGCGAGCCTGGGCTCGCGCGGCGTACGTGTTCCAGTCTCCGCGTCTCGTGCCCTGGCGCACCGCGCTCGGGAACGTCGAGCTCGCCCAGGAGCTTCGCTTCGGGCGGCGCGACCCGGAGCGCGCCTCGCGTTACCTGGCGATGGTCGGGCTGACCGATCATGCGCGGCGTTTCCCGTCCGTTCTCTCCGGCGGCGAGCGTCAGCGCGTCGCCCTCGCGCGGGCGCTCGTCGTCGAGCCGGAGGTCATCTACATGGACGAGCCGTTCAGCGCGCTCGACGGCCTGACGCGCGCCCACCTTCGCGACGAGCTCCGCGAGATCTGGCACCGCGAGCAGCGCACCATCGTGTTCGTGACGCACGACACGAACGAGGCCGCACTTCTTGCCACGCGCGTCCTCACGCTGACCGGCACGAGCGCATCGTGAGGGGCCTCACTTTCGTGGCGCTTGGCGGCGAGTGCGAGCTGTACGGCATCGGTGTCGAGGCCGCCACGCTCCAGCAGGCTCAAGCATGGATCGCGCGAATGCACGACGGGCTCACGCGGTTCGAGCCGCACAGCGAGCTGTCTCGCCTCAACGCGTCTCGCGGCCGCTGGTTCACGGTAAGCCCGGAGCTGGAGGCGCTGCTCCGCGAGTCGATGCGTGCGTTCGAGATCAGCGACGGCTTGGTGAACGTCGCAGTCCTCCCCGCGCTGCTGGCCGCCGGCTACGCGCGCGATTTCGCCGCCGGCCCGACCGCGCGCACCCTCCCGCCCCGCATCGCACCCCTCCCCGAGGTGCTCCACCTGCGTACCGGCGAAGCGCGGCTCGCGAGCGGAGCGGCCATTGACCTGGGAGGCATCGCGAAAGGCTGGCTGGCCGACCGACTCGCAGCGGATCTCGGGAACAACGTGCTCGTGAACCTTGGCGGCGACCTCTTCGCCCGCGGCGGCGGCGAGAGCGGCGAGGGCTGGCCGGTCGGCTTCGGCGGCAAGACGCTGCTGCTGAGAGACATGGGCGCGGCAACGAGCGGCACCACGAAGCGGGCGTGGGCAGGCGGCCATCACCTCATCGATCCCCGCACCGGCCTTCCGGCTCGGAGCGATCTCAGCGAAGTCTCGGTGCTCGCTTCGACCGCGACTGACGCCGAGATCTTCGCGAAGGTCGCGCTGCTGCTCGGCTCGCGTGAGGCGGCGAAGTGGCTCGGGCCGCGATCGCCGGGATGGGCGCTCGCCTGAGCTGAAAACCAAACCGGGACCCTTGCGGGCCCCGGTCCGGCACCTTTCGCGAGCCCACCGACAAGCGGTGGACCGGCGGACGACAACGATATCGGGGTGTCCTCCGCTACCAATAAGGGTATCAGAACGTTTGGGCTAGTGCGCGGCTATTTGAGCTCGACGGTCGCGCCGGCGTCCTCGAGCTTCTTCTTGACGGCGTTCGCTTCGTCCTTGCCGATGTTCTCTTTGACCGGCTTCGGGGCCCCGTCAACGAGGTCTTTCGCCTCTTTCAGGCCCAGACCGGTCAGCTCGCGGACCGTCTTGATCACGTTGATCTTGGAGGCGCCGGCCTCCTTGAGGATCACGGTGAACTCGGTCTTCTCCTCCACCTCAGCGACGGCCGCGCCGCCACCGGCACCGCCGGCGGCCGCAGCGACGGCGACGGGCGCCGCGCTCACACCCCAGCGCTCCTGCAGGAACTTGCCGAACTGGGCGATCTCCATGATCGACCAGGCCTCGAGCTCGCCAGCGACCTTGTCGAACTTGGGATTGCTCTCGGTTGCTGTTGCCATCTTCGTATCTCCTTTTATTGCGCGCGCGCCGTCAGCACGTGGATGAGGTTCTGAGCCGGTGCCTGGAAGAGTCCGGCGAGCTGGGCCAGCGGCGCCTGCAGGCTGCCGACGATCTGCGCCTGCAAGTACGCGCGGCTGGGTAGCCTCGCGAGCGTCTGGACATCCTCGACGGACATGGCCTGCCCGCCGATGAAGGCTCCGAGGATGCGCAGCGACTTCAGCACACGCGCCTCGTCGACCATGCCCTTCGCGAGCTCGACCTCGTCGATGTTCCCGAGCGCGATCGCGGTCGGTCCGGAAAGAAAGGACACGATCCCACTGCGCTCCGTCTTCGCCGCGGCGCGCGTGAAGAGACTGTTCTTGACGACGTGGTACTCGACGCCCTTGGGACGCAGCCGCTTCCGCAGGTCCTGCAGCTCGCCGACCTTCAGGCCGCGATAGTCGGTGACGATCACCGCGGTCGACCCGCGGAGGGTCTCCGCGAGCGCGTCCACAGCCCGGCTCTTCGCCGGGATGCCGCCGCCTTTCCGTTTGACCTTGGGTCCGGTCTTGATCTTCGCCATGTCACCCCCTGAGAACTACGAAGCCCTCGTTCCCGAACGGAAACGAGGGCAAAGGCGCGGCAGCACCGCGCTTCGTTCTCGCCTCCGCTGGCTGGGGCGATCGCCCCATTCAATCCCGCTCGGGAACCGGCTTCTCTGGCTATGGAGTTGTTGTAGAGACGATTGTATCCGCAGGCTTGGGGCTCCGCCCGAGGGCGGAGCCCCAGCCTCCTAGCAGAACTGGAACCGTTTGATCGCGGGACTGTCGACTGTCGCGACGGACGCGAGCGCGATCGGCTGCTTCGGATCGATCTTCCAGATCGTCGATCCCGTCGCGGGCACCTTCTCTTGGCAGGTCGACCCGTATGAGATCGGATTCAGCAGGCCGCCCATGTCCACCTTCTTGAGTGACTCGAAGGCCTTGACCACGCCCTCACGCGTGAGGTCGCCCATCTCGACCGCCTTCTCAAGGATCTGATGGACGACACGGGCCTGGGTGTAGCCGAAGACGAAGTAGTAGTCGGGCGGCTGGTCGCCGCCGAACTTCTTGAGGTTCTCGATGAGCTCCTTCATCCCTTCGCAGCCCGTCCCCACATCACCCCAGGCGCACTGCGCGTCGGTGACGACCCAGAGTCGCTGCGAGATGTACGGGAGGATCGGCGATGGCTGGGCGGCCGTGCCTACGAGCGCGCCGGCCCAGGCAGGCGAGAGGCCGATCCACTGCGGCGAGTACTGCAGCGTCGCCGCGGTACCCATGATCGTGCCGGTCGCCGTCGGCGTGGAGGCCAGGAACACGTGGTCAGCGCCGGCCGCGCGCATCGCGCTGACCTGCGCGCCGAACGCCGTATCGGTCGTCTTGTACGTGGCCCGCGCGAGGATCTGGAAACCGAACTCCTTCGCCGCGAACTCGAGACCTTTCACGCCGTCGAGGCCGTAGTCATCGTCCTGATAGATGATGCCGACCTTCGGTGAGACGCCCTTGTCCTTGAGGTACTGCGCGGCGTTGATGAACTGGACGGGGTACGGCGCGCCGGTGGCGACGACGTACTTCTGCTTCGGCCAGTCCGACGACAGCGTCGCCGCCGCGGTGAGGATCTTGTCCTCGTTGATCTGCGGCAGGATCGCGTTCGTGTGAGCGGTCCCGAGCGACTGGGCGATCATCAGGACCTTTCCCTTGATCGCGTTGTACTGCTGCACCTGCACGTCCGGCCGGTACTGCGAGTCGACCGTCGCCAAGGTGACCTTGTAACGCTCCTCCTTCGGCAGCTTCTGCCCGACGCCACCGAGCACTTCGTTCACGTACTGGAAGTAGACCTCGTGTCCACGCGTGAGCGGCTTGCCGATCACCGCCACCGGACCGGTGAGCGTGCTGATCTCCCCGAGCGTGATCGTCCGTCCCTCGACACCGACCGCCGTCTTGACCTGTGTGCGGCACGCCGTCGCGACCAGGAGCACGACCACGATGACCGCGAACGTGTTCAGAGCCTTCCTCATGCCCGCCTCTCTTTCTCGCCTTCGCTCGTGGCGCGGATTATGTGCCGGTCATCAATAGGAGAATGGCCAGGTCCGGAAGTACAGGCGCAGGCGCGCCCAGATACCCGCCAGGCCGAGCGGCTCGGCCACCAGGAAGCCCACGATCAAAAGCCCGTAGATGACCTGATTCAGCACCGCGAGCGTCAATCCGCCGCCAGCCGAGGATTCGCTCGCGAGGGGCAGGATGGGGCTGAGCTGCTCGACGACGCGCGGCAGCAGCACGATGAAGAGAGCGCCGAAGATCGAGCCGTAGACCGTCCCAACGCCTCCGACGATGACCATCGCCACGAACTGCACCGAGACGAACAGGTCGAAGCTCGCTGGGGTAACGTGCCGGACGTACGAGCCGAGGAGCGCACCCGAGGCGGCGGCATAGAACGATGAGAGGCCGAACGCGGCGACCTTGTAGCGCGCGACGTCCACGCCGATCACCGCGGCCGCGATCTCGCGATCGCGAACGGCCTGGAACGCGCGCCCAGTTCGGCCGCGAGCAACGTTCTTCGCGAAGAGCGTTGCCGCGAGCAGGAGCGGCGCGATGAAGTAGAAGAACGACTGCTCGCGGCTGAGATCGAGGCCGAGCAGCGCTCCCAGGTCGGCGAGATCGACATCACCGATGCGTGGGGACGGGATCGCGCGGCCCTGCGGCCCGCCGGTGATGACGCGGAGGTTCTGGAAGGCGTACTCGCCAAGGAAGACCAGCCCGAGCGTCACGATCCCGAGGTAGATGCCCTTTAGACGCACGGCGAAGGGGCCGATGGCCAGGCCGACGAGCGCGCCGACCAGGCCCGCCGCCGGGAGCCACACCAGGACGGGAAGCCGCAGGTCGCCACCGAGGTAGCCAGCGGTGTACGCGCCGAGGCCGATGAAGAACGCGTGACCCAGCGAGACCTGGCCGGTGAACCCGGTCAGCAGGTTGAGTCCGATGGCCCCGATCGCCGCGATCGCCGTGAAGGTCAGGACCGAGAGCCACGCGTCGTCGAGGACGGCCGGCGTCGCAGCGATCGCGACGAGGAGCAGGGCGACCCAGAGACGATCGACGCGGCGCCGGAGGAGCCGGGTGTGCTCGCCGTACCGCGTGCGCAGTCCCTCGGGCCGACTCACACCCTTTCCACTTTAGGCGTGCCGAAGAGCCCATACGGACGCACCACCAGCACAGCGATCATCAGCACGTAGGAGGCGACCACATGCACGTCGTTGCCCAGCCAGGGCGCGAACCTCGGCTGGTAACCCTGCACGAGCATCTCGGTCACGCCGATGAGCAGGCCGCCCACGATCGCGCCGCCCGGCGAGTCGAGACCACCGACGATGGCCGCGGGGAACGCCCGGAACGCCACGAAGCCGAGCGCAGGGCTGAGCGTCGCGGGGAACGCAGCGAGGAACACGCCTCCCACGGTCGCGGTCGCGGCGGCCAGCATCCACGACAGTGCGTACACCTGGCGCACCGGGATACCCACCGCGAGCGCCGCCTCGTGGTCGATGGCCGTTGCTCGCATCGCGAGGCCGTACTTCGAGCGGCGGAAGAATACGAAGAATGCGGCGAACAGCACGGCCGTCGCGCCAACGGTCACGAGCGAGACAACGTTCACCTGCGCGCCGGCGAGCGTGACCGTCGACGCGCCCCACGGATCGCCGATGACCCGGTCGTCGTAGCCGGCGGCTGCGGCCACGACCTGGCGAAGGACGATCGCGAGACCGATGGTGACCATCGCCACGGAGAACGTCGGCCGCCCGATCATGCGGCGCAGGAGCGACCGCTCCACGGCCCAGCCCAGCGCGGCCATCGCCAACATCGCGAGGACGGCGGCCACGTAGAACGGGAGCCCGACCACGGCGTGGAACGCGTAAACGGTGTACGCGCCGAGCAGCAGGAACTCGCCGTGCGCGAAGTTGATGACCTCGGTCGCCTTGTAGATCAGCACGAAGCCCAGGGCAACGAGCCCGTAGATCGCCCCGAGCGCGATGCCCTGGGTGAGAAGCTGCAGAAGCTCGGTCACGCGGTCCGGTAGAGACCGTCGACGAGTTCGCGGAAGCGCTCCTGCAGGATGGCCCGCTTCACCTTCTGCGTCGCGGTGAGCTCGCCGTCCTCGTGCCCGAGCTCCTTCGGGATGAGACGGAACTTCTTCACCTGCTCGACCCCAGAGAGATCGCGATTGAAGCGGCGCACCTCGGCCGCGATCAGCTCGATCACCTCGGGTCGCTCGGTCAGATCCCGATAGGTGGTGAAGGAGATGCCGCGGCGCGTCGCCCAGTCAGCCACCGCGTCTTGTTCGATGCCGATGAGCGCGGTCACGTAGTTCCGCCGGTCGCCGATGACGATGGCCTCTTTGATCAGCGGTGAGGCCTTGAGCATGTTCTCGATGAAGCTCGGCGCGATGTTCTTTCCGCCCGAGGTCACGATCAGATCCTTCTTACGGTCCGTGATGTGCACGTGCCCGCGCTCGTCGATGCGTCCGACGTCGCCGGTGTGCAGCCAGCCGTCCTGACCCAAGACCTCGCGCGTCGCTTCCGGATCCTTGTAGTACCCGGCGAAAACGAGGCGGGAGCGGAGGAGGATCTCGCCGTCCTCGGCGATGCGCGTCTCAACACCATCGACGGGCAGCCCCACCGATCCGATGCGTACCTCGTCGCGTGGCGTCAGCGTCGCCGCGCCGGTGCACTCGGTGAGTCCCCAGGCCTCGCGTACGTGGATACCGATGCCGTGGAAGAAGCGCAGCACCTCCGGCGAGATCGGCGCCGCACCGCTGACCGGAATGCGGCATCGCGCCAAGCCGAGCTTTCGCTGGAGCGAGCGGTAGAGCGCGAGCCATCCGACGAAGTACACGATGTTCCAGGGAAACGGGTACCGGCCACGGCTCCGGATCCAGACTTCCCCCAGCCGCGCGCCGACGGCGGTCCAGAAGGCGTAGCTGGCGCGCTTGAGTACGTCGGCGTTGCGGATGCGGATCTGGATGCCGGCGGCCATCTTCTCCCAGATACGCGGAACGCCGAGGAACACGGTCGGCTCCACTTCGCGCAGATTCTCGGTCACGGTGTCGATGCCCTCCGCGAAGTTCGCGGACGCACCGGACGCGAGCGGCAGATGGACCGTGAACAGCTTCTCGGCCACGTGACAGAGCGGGAGGTAAGAGCACACGCGATCGGCAGGCGTCGCGCCCCATAGCTTCGTCGCTATCCGCACGGCCTCGACGTGGTTCGCGTTCGTGAGCATCGCGCCCTTGGGGGGACCGGTCGTGCCGCTCGTGTAGACGATGGTCGCGACCTCGCCGGGTCGCCGCTCGTCCACGAGTGTGTCGTAGCGCGCGGGATCCTCAGCGTGCAGCGCGCGTCCGGCCGCCTCGACCTCCTCGTAGCGGATGAGGCGCTTCTCGTGATAGCTGCGCAGGCCTCGAGCGTCAACGACGACGATCCGCTCCAGCTCCGGGCAGCGGTCGGCGACGGCGATGGCCTTGTCCACCTGCTCCTGGTCCTCCGCCACGAGGACCCGGGCGCCGGAGTGACGGAGGAGATACTCGAGCTCCGCAGCGGGATTCGTGGGGTAGATCCCGACGGTGACCGCGCCGACGCTGAGCGCTCCGAAGTCGGCGAACAGCCACTCGGGTCGATCCTCGGAATGGATGGCCACGCGGTCGCCAGCGTGAACGCCGAGCGTAAGGAGGCCCAGCCCGAAGGATCGCGCTCGCTCCTCGAAGTCGGCCCAGGTGTGCTCGCGCCAGATCCCGAGGCGCTTCTCGCGAAGCGCGACGAACGAGGCCGACTCGCGACAGCGCCGGCGGAAGAGCGAGGGAAGCGTCGCGTTCTCGTCGATGCGCATCAGCTCGCGATCTCCTGGCCGAGGTAGGCGCGGATGACGTTGGGGTCGCGCTGCACCTCGGTCGGCGGTCCGTCGGCGATCTTGCGGCCGAAGTCCAGGACCATGACGCGGTCGGCGAGATCCATCACCACGCCCATATCGTGGTCGACGAGGATCTGGGCGATGCCGAGCTCCTCCTTGATGTCGAGGATGAAGCGCGCCATATCTTCGCTCTCCTCGAGGTTCATCCCAGACACGGGCTCGTCGAGTAACAGGAGGGCGGGCTCCATCGCGAGGGCGCGGCCCAGCTCCACCCGCTTCTGCAAGCCGTAGGGCAGGCTCGCCACCACCTGGTCGCGGATGGCCTGGATCTCGAGGAAGTCGATGATCCGCTCGACACGCTCGCGATTCTCCGCCTCCTCGCGGGCGGCGGGGCCGATCCAGAGGCCCGACGCGAGGAGGCTCGCGCGCATGAGGTGATGGCGGCCGAGCATGAGATTGTCCACGACGGAGAGGCGCGGGAAGAGCTCGACGTTCTGGAACGTGCGCGCGATGCCGCTGGCGGCGATCTCGTGCCGGGCGAGCGTCCCGAGATCGCGGTCGCGGAAGCGGATGCTCCCTCGTTGCGGTCGGTACACGCCGGAGAGGCAATTGAGGATCGAGGTCTTCCCCGCGCCGTTCGGACCGATGATCGCGAAGAGCTCGTTCGCGGTGACGTCGAACGACACGTCGTCGAGTGCGACCAGCCCCGCGAAGGCCAGGCCGAGCCGCTCCACCCGCAGCAACGGCTCGCTCACGAAAGCCACCGCTTCCGTCGCCGGTAGTGACGCACATCGCGGAACGACCGACGCTGGCCCTCGGTGAGACCGAGATAGAACTCCCGGACATCTTCGTTGCCGGCCAGCTGCGCGGCGGGCTTGTCCATCACGACGCGCCCGTTCTCCAGGATGTAACCGTGTGAGGCGATCGCGAGCGCCAGCACCGCGTTCTGCTCGACGAGAAGCACGGCCGTGCCCTGCCGATTCACTTCGACGATGACATCTCGGATCCGCTGCACCACGAGCGGAGCCAGCCCGAGCGACGGCTCATCGAGCAGCAGGAGTCGCGGGTCGGCCATGAGCGCTCGGCCGATGGCCAGCATCTGCTGCTCCCCGCCTGACAGATAGCCTGCGACACGGTCGCGGCGCTCGCCAAGGATCGGGAACAGCGTCATCACGCGGTCGTAGGAGCGCCGGATGGCTTTTTGATCCGAGCGCGCATGAGCGCCCGTGCGGAGGTTCTCCTCGATCGTGAGCTCGGCGAAGATGCGACGGCCCTCGAGGACCTGGGCCAAGCCTCTGCGCACGATCGCATGCGACTCGAGCCGATCGATACGCTCGCCATCGAGCTCGACCTGGCCCTTGCTGATCCGGCCGCGGTGAACATCCAGCAGTCCGGTGATGGCGCGCAAGCAGGTCGTCTTCCCCGCACCGTTGGCGCCTAAGAGGGCAACGATCGCGCCGTCGGGGACCTCGAGCGAGACGCCGCGCAGCCCGACGATGACGTCGCTGTAGACGACCTCGAGGCCCGCGACCTTCAGCACCGCTGACCGCCTGCCGCGAGGCGCGCCATCACGGCCCGGAGGCTAGCACCTAGACTCCCGCCCGATGCCCGTGCCCCAGGCCGCGATCACCGGATGGGGCTTCTACGTGCCCTCCCGAGTGCTCACCAACAAAGACCTCGAGCGGATGGTCGGGACGACCGATGCCTGGATCGTCGAGCGCACCGGCATCCGCGAGCGGCGGATCGTCGCCGACGACGAGAGCACCTGTTCCATGGCGACCGTCGCGGCGGAGCGAGCGCTCGCGCGGGCCAACGTCGCTGCCGCCGACCTGGACGTGCTCATCGTCGCCACGACGACGCCCGACTATCTGTTACCGACGGCGGCTGCCGTCGTCCAGGACCGGCTCGGCGCCCGGCGAGCGGCCATCTTCGATCTCGGCGCGGCGTGCGCCGGCTGGATCTACGGGCTAGCCGTCGCGCGCGGGCTCATCGCCGTAGGGACCGCGCGCCGCGTCCTCGTGATCGGCGCGGAGACGATCTCCCGCTACGTCGACTGGACCGATCGCGCGACGTGCGTGCTGTTCGGCGACGGCGCCGGAGCCGTCGTAGTCGAGCGGTCGGAAAGCGGCGGCGGGATCCGCAGCACGGTGCTGCGGGGTGACGGCAGCAAGAGCGCGCTCCTCACCGTGCGCGGCGGTGGCTCGAAGCATCCGCCGTCCGCCGATAGCCTTCGCGACGGCATGCACTACATCCGGATGCAGGGGAACGAGGTCTTCAAGGTCGCGGTGCCCAGCATGGCCAGCGCCGCGGAAGACGCGCTCGCGGCAGCCGGCCTCGGCCTCGCGGACGTCGATCTGCTCGTGCCTCATCAGGCGAATGCGCGGATCATCGAGGCTGTCGTCAAGCGCTTGGGGCTCGATCCATCGAAGGTCTACATGAACATCCAGAAGTACGGGAACACGTCGGCGGCATCCATCCCCATCGCGCTGTGCGAAGCGGTGGAGGAGGGGCGCGTTCGACGCGGCGACCACCTGGTGTTCGTCGCCTTCGGCGGCGGGATGACGTGGGGCGCGGCGGTCGTCGATTGGACCGCGCCGACCGCGGTCGGGTAGCTCGGGCCTACGGCCCGGCGCGACCCGACAGGCCGAGCGTCGCGCCGAGATCGAGCTTCACGCTCGGCCCATGCGTGCTCGTGAGATGCGCGGCCCGGACGTACTGGCCCTTCACTCCTGCGGGTCGGGCACGGTTGATCGCCTCGACCACCGTCGCGAGGTTCTCGACCAGCGCCTGCTCGCTGAAGGACGCCTTCCCGACGATGGTGTGG
>JANNHF010000095.1:0-2124 GCA_031404235.1 Chloroflexota bacterium | reverse complement strand
GTTCGTGTCGAGCGTGATGCCGCACTCGAGACCGGCGGCGACCTCGCGCACGTCGTCCTTCACGCGCCGCAGCGAGTCGATGCGTCCGTCATGCCCGACTTCGCCCCCGCGCAGCAGGCGTGCCTGCACGCCGCGGCGCATTGCTCCGTCAAGCACGCCACAGCCCGCGATGGTCGTCTTGCCGGCGGTGAAGATCTGTCGCACCTCGGCGTGGCCGATCACGGCCTCCACCATCACCGGCTCGAGCATGCCCGTGAGCGCTTTCTGCACGTCATCGAGGAGCTCGTAGATGACCTTGTACATCCGCACGTCGACGTTGGTCTGTTCTGCGACCCGCTTGGCGGGCGCTTCCATCTTCGTGTTGAAGCCGAGCACGACCGCGCTGGAGGCCGCAGCGAGAGTCAGGTCGGACTCGGTGATGTCACCGACCGCGTCGTGGATCACCTGGAGGCCGACCTCCTCCTGCGGGATCTTCGCGAGCGCGCCCTTGATCGCCTCGAGCGACCCCTGCACATCCGCCTTGAGAACGAGCTTGAGCTCCTTGGCCTTGCCTTCCTGCACCTGCGCGAACATCTCATCGAGCGTCGCCGGTTTCTCCGCCGCGCCGGAGCCCGCGCGCTCGCGCGCGTTCGCCGCGACGAGCGCCTTCGCGGTCTTCTCGTCCGCGACGGCGCGGAACACGTCACCCGCTTCGGGCACGTCCGGGAGGCCGAGAATCTCGACCGGGCGCGACGGCTCGGCGCGGCCGACGGGCTTGCCCTTGTCGTCGGTCATCGCCTTGATCCGTCCGTAGCTGGTGCCGGCGACGACGAGGTCGCCGCGCTCCAAGGTGCCGGTCTGCACGAGCACGGTCGCGACCGGTCCGCGCTTGGTGTCGAGGTGCGCTTCGACGACGCGACCGCCCGCGGGCCGGTCCGGGTTGGCGGTGAGCTCGGCGACATCCGCGACGAGGAGAACGGTCTCCAGCAGATCGTCGAGACCCATCTTGCTTCGCGCCGATACGGCCACGAGCGGCGTGTCGCCGCCGTACTCCTCGATCGTCACGCCGTGCTCCGCGAGCTGCGCCTTGACCTGATCGGGATTCGCGTCGGCCTTGTCCATCTTGTTCAGGGCGACGACGAGCGGAACGGCCGCAGCCTTGACATGGGAGATGGCCTCGATCGTCTGCGGCTGCACGCCGTCGTCAGCCGCAACGACGAGGATGGCGACGTCGGTGATCTGCGCGCCGCGCGCGCGCATCGCGGTGAATGCCTCGTGACCCGGCGTATCGAGGAAGGTGACCTTGCGGTCCTTGTACTCGATCTGGTAGGCGCCGATGTGCTGCGTGATGCCGCCAGCCTCGCGCGCGGTCACGTTGGTGGTGCGGATCGCGTCGAGGAGGCTCGTCTTGCCGTGATCGACGTGGCCCAGGATCGTGATCACCGGTGGACGCGGCTTCAGCTTGCTCGGGTCGTCCTCGGTCCAGAGGTCAAGCTTGAGCGGCGCGATCTCGGCCTCGGTGTCCTCGACGACGGGCACCGCCTCCTCCTCGGGCTTGGTCTCGATGCCGAGCTCCGTCGAGACGAGGCTCGCCGTCTCGAAGTCGATCGTCGTGTTGATCGACGCCATCGTGCCCATGTTCACCAGGGCACGCATCAGATCGACGACGTTGACCTCAAGAAGCGTCGCGAGCTCTCGGACGGAGACCTGCTTCGGCAAGACGACCGGCGGGCGTCCCTCGATGACCGCCACCGCGGGCGCGGCCTGCTCGACCGGTGCGACGACCGGCTGCGGGCGCTGCGGCCGGCGGCCCCGCGGACGCGGGCCGCGCTGTGGCGGGAAACGCCGAGGTCGTGCTTTGGGCATTACGCGGTCTCCTTCTGTCTCACGCGAGCTGCTTCGTCTAGTTCTACTGCGAGTCGGGCCGCCGTGACGGCGTCGACCGGGATCTCGAGCGCCTTGGCCAGCGCCCCCTCGCGCAGTCCGCGGTCGAGGCAGGCCTGAGCCGGATCCAGGTACGCACCCCGCCCGGGGGCCTTGCCGCGAAGGTCCACCGCGAGCTCACCCGCGGGAGAGCGCACGATGCGCACGAGTTCCCGTTTCGAGCGGACGGTGTGGCAGGCCACGCACGTCCGCTGCGGAAGA
>JANNHF010000094.1:0-1599 GCA_031404235.1 Chloroflexota bacterium | reverse complement strand
ATAGTCCTGGATCTGGTAGACGCGCGCCCCGGTCCCGTCGAGCGTGCGCAGGTAGCGGTAGGCGTACTGCCCCGGCGACGCGCCCGTGAAGCGCAACTCGCAGTTGTGGGTGGTCGTGGAGCGGCTCGGGATGGACGAACCGAATAGGTCGAACGCGTAGTCGGCGCCGCCATTGAAGAAGCGCAGACCCACGTCCACTCCGTCGATCGGCTGCGCGCCGGTGGTCTGGTAGCTCACGCCGATCAATTCTCCCGCTGGGAAGCTGCTGATCTTCACTTGGATGCCATCCACGACGGGGTAGTTCTCGTTCAAGGCCACGTTTTTCCAGTTGTTGATGACGGTGTCCACCTGGGTGCCCTGCGTGCGGACCACGTACCATACGGTGCCGGCGCCGTCAGGCTTGAAGCCGACCTGGTAGCTGGCGTCCAGCATGGCCGCAGGGTCGAGCACCGTGACCGTGACCACGTCATTCGAGAATGACGTGCCCGGCGGCGCGGTCGCTTCCTGCGTGTGCGCGACCACCGTGACCCCGGTGGTGGACTGATCCACACCCGCGGGCGGCGTCTGCGGCACGACCGCGATGGGAGCGAACGGCGACTCCAGCACCTGCTGGAACTCCCCGAGACCCACCGCGTACGCCGTGACCGTGTAGTAGTAGGTCGAGCCGGAGTTCAGCGGGCCGCCCCGGACCTTGTCGTCCGAGAGCTCGATGGAGTAGCGCACGCCGGCATCGGTGCCGAACGCCTTCACTTTCTGGAGCGGCACCGGCGAATCCGGGTCACACTCCACGTCGAGCACGGTGGTGATGCCGTCCTCGCGGTCGTAGGTGGCGACGCGCGTCCACGGGCCGGCGATCGAAGCGCCCTGGTACACGTTGTAGCCCGCCCAGACGTACGGCGGCTGGCTGTAGTTCTCCGAGCCCGTGTCCCAGCGGATGAACACCTCGCCGTCGCGCGGCGTGATGGTGACCACCGGGCTGTTCGGCGGGCTCGCCAGGTTGAAGTTCGCGTCGTACGCCGCCTGCACGGCCGCGTCGAAGCACTTCATGAGCGCTATGCTGGCGAGCCGAGACGTGCCCTGAGCCACGACGATGCCCACGACCACTTCCTGCGAGTCGCCGGCGGCCATGGTGAACGGGCCACTCGAGAGCATGAGCCGTTTGTCCGACGGCGAGGAGTCGAGCCAGCCCACGTTCGACACGGGATCTCCCGACACGTTGAACGGCGTCGGCAGGCCCGAGACTTCGTTGATGAGCGGAGTGCCGTCCCCGTTCAGCCCCTTCATGTAGTTGTAGGATTCGGACGAGTCCGCCGGGCCGCCACCGTTCGGGTACTTGTTGAACGAGGCCAACCCGAGCGTGACGGTTCCTCCCGACACGCTGGGTCCCTGCAGGAAGTCGTAGCCCACGCACGGCGTCTGCGCGCCGTACTGCTCGTCGTTGTTCGTGGCGTTGTACACGTAGCCCACGGACAGGACTGTGTCGCATCCCACGAGGTCGTCCACGAAACCACCGAGATCCGGATCGGACCATTGCGACACGTAGGCGTCGGTGAGCGTGTTGGGTCCGCGATTGATGATCTTGTACTTCATGAACACGGT
>JANNHF010000093.1:0-17072 GCA_031404235.1 Chloroflexota bacterium | reverse complement strand
CATCGGCATCCTGATGCTGATCGTCGGCGGTTTCGTCGCGTATCAGGCGTTCGGGCATGTCGCGGCTCGCGTCGACGTGTGGCTGGATCCGTTTTCCGAGGAAGTTCGCTTCGGCAGCGGCTATCAGCTCGTTCAGGGACTGTTCGCCCTCGCGAACGGCGGCCTCTTCGGCGCCGGGCTCGGGAACGGCATGCCGGAGCGGATACCCGTCGTGTGGAGCGATTTCGTCTTCGACGCGTTCGCGGAGGAGGTCGGTTTCGCGGGCGCCCTCGCGCTGCTGGCCCTGTACCTCCTCTTCGTCTACCGCGGCATGCTGATCGCGTTGCGCGCTCCGACGCCGTTCCTGCAGCTCCTCGCGGCGGGCCTGTCCTTCATCGTCGCGCTGCAGACCCTGGTCATCGTCGGTGGCAATGCGCGGCTCATCCCGCTCACCGGTATCACGCTCCCCTTCGTCGCGTACGGCGGGTCGTCGCTCGTCACGAACTGGATGCTCGTCGCGCTCCTCATACGCGTGAGCGACGTGACCGCGCGCGTTCGGGGCACGCCGTGACCCGCTCCATCGCGATGAATATCCGCGCGCTGACGCTCACGATCGCGGTGGCGTTCCTCGTCACGTCGTTCGGCGTCGGCTACTGGACGCTCGTCTCGGGCGAAGAGCTGGCGACAGATCCATTCAACCCGCGACTGGTCGCGGCGATCCGCGACCGCCCGCGCGGATCCATCAGGGACGCGTCCGGGACGACGCTCGCCGAGAGCGCGCAGACCAACAACGGCTACAAGCGGGTGTACAAGGACAAGACGCTCGCGGCCGTCACCGGCTACGCGTCATTCCAGTTCGGCGCGTCCGGCATCGAGGCCGCGTACGCGGAGTCGCTCATCGGGAAGGACGTGGGCGATCCCCTCTCGCAGTGGCGCGCACGGTATCTGAAGGAGCGCGCTCCGCCCGGCTCCGTCGTGCTCGGTATCGACCCGAAGGTGCAGCAGGCAGCGGTGGCTGCGCTCGGCAACCGTCGCGGCGCGATCGTCGCGATCGATCCCCGGAGCGGCACGATCCTGGCGTCCGCCAGCTGGCCGCAGTACGACGCGAGCCTGATCTCCGATCCGGCGACGGAGGAAGCGGCCTGGAAGCAGGTCAACGAGGATCCGGACAAGCCGCTCATCAACCGCGTGACGCAGGGCCTGTATCCGCCCGGCTCGACGTTCAAGATCATCACCGGCGCCGCCGCACTGGAGAACGGCGTCGACCGGAACGCGAAGGTGCGCGTGGACGACCCGTGGCAGGCCGACAAGTCCTGGGGCACCTACTTCGTTCGATCGTCTTCCCGCGCGCACGGCGACTACACGATGGCCGACGCTTTCCGGCTCTCCGAGAACATCTACTTCGCCAAGATCGGGCTGCAGATCGGTGGGCAGAAGATCGCGGAGTACGCGCAGCGCTTTGGCATCGGCAGCGCGACGCGGTGCGACATCCCGGCCGGACGGGGACAGGTTTCGCGCACCGGCCAGCTCGACCGCCCCACGCTCATCGCTGACACGGCGTACGGGCAGGGCGAGCTCCTGGTGTCGCCGCTGCAGATGGCGCTCGTCGCGGCCGCGGTCGGGATGGGCGGCGTGATGCCGACGCCGCACTACGCGACCGAGGTGCGCGATGCCGAGGGACACGCGATCCGCGTCATCGCGCCCGGTCCGATCGGCCAGGTGATAGGCCTCGAGACGGCGAAGGCCCTGACCGCGATGCTCGTGGGCGCCGTGAACGGGCCCGGCGCGTTCGCGTTCGCGGCGAAGATCCCAGGCGTGAACGTGGCGGGCAAGACCGGGAGCGCTGAGAACCCGTCCGGGGCGCCACACGGCTGGTTCGTCGGCTTCGCACCGGCGGAGGCGCCCACGGTCGCGGTCGCGATCCTCCTGGAGAACTCCCCGAGAGGTGGCGAGGACGCCGCGCCCCTCGGCGGGCGGGTCATGCAGGCGGCACTGGGCCGATGAAGTTTCGGCCCGGTGTGAACCAATAGGCGTCCCGGAGCGTTCTTTCGGGCAGCACCTGTTCGGCAATTAGCATGTCCAGACGGGGCCGCGTGGCTCGGACTCCGCGAGAAACTGGCTGGGAGAGGGCAATTGGACAAGAGCGGGTTCGCCACGCGGATAGGCGCAGTCGCGGCGAACGTCGAACGCGTCATCTTCGGCAAGCATCACGAGGTAGAGCTCGCGCTCGTCGCGCTCGTCTGCCGCGGCCACATCCTGGTGGAGGATGTTCCGGGGACCGGCAAGACCGTGCTCGCGAAGGCCATCGCGCGGTCGCTCGGCTGCTCCTTCAAGCGCATCCAGTTCACACCGGACCTGCTGCCGTCCGACGTGACCGGCGTCTCGATCTTCAACCAGCGGACGAGCCAGTTCGAGTTCCGGCCCGGCCCGGTGATGACCCAGATCGTCCTCGCCGACGAGATCAACCGCGCCACTCCGAAGACGCAGTCCGCCCTCCTCGAGGCGATGGACGAGCAGCAGGTGACGGTGGACGGTGTCACGTACCAGCTGCCAGATCCCTTCCTCGTGATGGCGACGCAGAACCCGATCGAGTACGAGGGCACGTTCCCGCTGCCGGAGGCGCAGCTCGACCGCTTCTTCATCCGACTCCAGCTCGGGTACCCGAAGCAGCGCGAGGAGATCGCGATCCTTGACGCGCAACGCGTCATCCACCCGCTCGAGACGATCGAGCAGGTCATGGGCGCGGAGGAGCTCCTGAAGGCGCAGAGCGCAGTGAAGGACGTGTACCTCGCGGAGCACGTCAAGACGTACATCGTCAGCGTCGTGAACGCGACGCGTTCGCACCCCGACGTGTACCTCGGCGCGTCGCCGCGCGGTTCGCTCGCGCTCGCGCGCGCGTCGCAGGCATTCGCGCTCATCCAGGGGCGTGATTTCGTCCTGCCCGACGACGTGAAGGCGCTGGCCGGGCCAACGCTCTCGCACCGGCTGATCCTGCAGCCGCAGGCCCGCCTGAAGGATCTGGCGTCAACGACGGTCATCGCGGAGGTGTTGGCGAGCGTTCCGGTCGAGCTCTCGCAGACCGCGGCGCGAGCCTAGAGCCGTGAAGCCCTGGCACTTCGCGGTCCTGTGGATCGCGCTGTTCCTCGTCGCCGCATCCACCGGCCTCGAGCTGCTCAGCTACCTGAGCTACTTGCTGTTATTCGTGGCGGTGCTCGCGTGGGTGCAGGCCCGCATGACACTGGATGGCCTCTCGATCAAGCGCGCGCTGTCGCAGTCATACGCGCACCTCGGTGACACGATCGAGCTCGTCTACGAGCTCCGCAACGACAGCTCATTCGGCAAGCTGTGGCTCGAGATCTCGGAAGAGTCCAACTGGCCGGAGCCGCTCCCCGGCCGTGTCCTCTCGATCGGCGGCAAGGGCAGCACGCGCAAATGGAAGGTCCTTGCGAAGGCGATGCGCCGTGGCCGCTACAAGCTCGGCCCGATCGTGCTTCGCAGCGGCGACCCGTTCGGCCTCTTCCCGAAGGAGGCGCGCGTCGCGACCGAGGCGCTCCTCCTGGTGTATCCCCGTGTGATGCCTCTCCCGCACTGGCAGCTGCCGGGCTCCGTCCTCGATGGCGGCGTGCTCACGGGGCAGCGCTCGCTCCAGTCGACGTCGATGGTGATGGGGATCCGCCAGTACCGCCCTGGCGACGCGATGAACCGCATCCACTGGCCGTCCTCGGTGCGCCACCGCGGATTGCAGGTCAAGGAGTTCGAGCTCGACAAGACCGCGGACCTCTGGATCTATGTCGACCTCGAGCGCCACTGGCACCGTGGCGACGGCGAGGACTCGACCGAGGAGCGGGCCGTGACCGTCGCGGCGTCGATCGTCGCCAAGGCGCTGCGCGAGCACCGCAACGTCGGGATGATCACCAGCGGCACGCGGGCGGAGGTGTTGCAGCCCGACCGCGGCACGAAGCAGTACGGCAAGTTGATGCAGTACCTCGCAGAGATCACCGCGGGCGGCTCGCGCTCGATGGCCGAGACGCTGGTGGAGACGCTGCCGCGCCTTCGGCGCGGCTCCGCGTGCGTGCTGATCACGCCGTCGCTCGACCGCGGATGGGTGAGGCCGGCGAGCACGCTTCGCGAGGCCGCGATCGCGACGCAGGCCGTGATCGTCGGTCCCTCTATCACCACCGACGAGCGCGACCGCGCGCGTCGTCACGCGCTGCTGGGCGAGCTCGCGATCGCCGGTGTGGGCGCGGCGTACCTCGCACCGGGAGCGTCCATTTCGGATCTCTTCCGTGAGGCGGCCGGCAATGTTGCGTAGGCCGGCGCCGAGCGCGTTCGATCTCCAGCTGGCGGCCGCTGTCCGTTGGCTCAGGCGATCCGCGCGCTCGCTATTCCCCCCCGTCCGGTGGGGACGGCTCCGGTTCCGCGGCGGCTGGTTGGCGCTCCCGATCTACCTGCTGATGATGAGCGTCTATCCGCTCTCGCTGCAGCAGGCCGACTGGGTCGTGACGCACGAGCAGTTCACCTGGCTCGTCTTCGGCGCGATCCTGCTCGCCATCCTCGTCGGCAACGGCAAGATGGCGACGCGGCGCGCGATGATCTTCGGCGGCCTGGCCGGGACGATCGCGATCGTGCTGGCGACGGCCTTCGCGTTGGACGAAGGGCCGTTCCGCGAGCGTGTCGTCAACCTCGCGGTGAGCGTGAACAACTGGATCACCCAGGTGCTCGCTGGTGAGGCGGCGACCGACCCGACGGTGTTCGTGCTGTTCCTCGGCGCCACGGTGTGGACGTCGGCCTATGTCGGTACGTTCGCGCTGTCGCGGTCGCTACGTCCGTGGGACGCGATCCTGTTCATGGGCTTCTGCCTCGTCGTCAACGTGTCGATGGCGCTCACGAACCTCATCGCCGACCTTGTCGTGTTCTCGCTGTCGGCGCTGGTGCTGCTGGTGCGGCTGCACATCGTGGCGCTCCAGGAGCGCTGGACCCGCAACAACATCGTGCCGTCGGGTGAGATGGACTGGCGTCTCCTGCGCGGCGGGCTGACGTGGACGATGGTCCTCGTGATCATGTCGCTCGTCACGCCGCGCGTCGGCGCGGCCGAGGTCCTCAACCGCGCGTACAACGTATTTGAGACGCCCTACCACTCGATCGAGGCCGAATGGCAGCGATTCTTCGCCGGCGTGTCGGGACCAAGTCGGCTCCGCGGTGTCTCCTTCACCGACGCGATCCGCCTGGGTCAGTCGCCGAACCTGACGGACCGGGTCGTCATGACCGTCGACGCCCAGCAGGGCCGCTTCTGGAAGGCCATCTCGTACGACTTCTACACCGGCAACGGATGGCGAACGACCGAGACGGACAAGGTCGACAAGGTCAACCCTTCGGTCATCGGACGCGAGAAGTTCGACGCGACGTTCGAGATGGTCGTCCCGCAGCAGAACCTGCTCTTCGGCGCGAACGAGCCGGTGAAAGTCTCGATCCCTTACCAATTCCAGACGGGCGCCGACCGCAGCTACTCGATCGCGCTCCGTTCGGTCCGCGGCGGGCCGACGAAATACACCGTCACCTCGTACGTCTCCGTGGCCGACAAGGCCGCGCTGCGCCGTGCGTCGAATACCTATCCCGACTACATCCGCCAGAAATATCTGCAGCTGCCCTCGACCCTGCCGCAGCGCGTGCGCGACCTCGCGCACAGAGTCGCCGGCGAACAGGACGATCCGTACGACAAGGCGGAGGTCATCGAGTCGTTCCTCCGCACCACGTATCGCTACGCGCCCACCGTCCGCGCCCCTCCTCCGGGCCGCGACCCCGTGGACTACTTCCTCTTCGACCTGAAGGAGGATTTCTGCGAGTACTTCGCTTCGGCGATGGTCGTGCTGCTGCGCGAGCTCGGCGTCCCCGCCCGTTTGGTCGAGGGCTACACCGCCGGAACGCTCGACCCCACGACCGGGAAGTACCAGGTGAAGGAGCTCGACGCGCACGCCTGGGTCGAGGTGTACTTCCCGCTCTACGGCTGGATCGAGTTCGAGCCGACGCCGTCGCAGGCGCCCATCTTCCGCGTCGACAGCGAGGCGATCGGGGGCGGCTCTCCCGGCGGCGACGCCGACCCATCGGGCCAGGGCATCACGGCCGGCCGCGAAGACCGCGACATCCCGAACGACAACGAGATCGCCGATGGCGAAGGCTTCGGCAGCGGCGTCGTGACTTTGGTGCAGAATTTCGATCCGCGCCCGGTCGCCGCGCTCATCGGGGCGATCCTGCTGCTCCTGCTGCTCGCATTCGCGCGCTTTCAGCTGCGCTTCCGCGGGCAGCCGACCATTGACTCCGCGTGGGGCAAGGCGCGCCTCCTCGCGTCGTACGCCGGCTTCGCGGCGCACCCGTCCCAGACCGCCTACGAGTACGCAGCGATGCTCGGCGAGGCGGTGCCTGATGCGAGGTCGCCGATCCAGGACATCGCCGAGGCCCGTGTGCACGACCGGTACACGCCGACCGGCGCCAGCGAGGCGGACGTCGAGAGCGCCGTCTCCGCGTGGCGCCGTCTCGCGCGCACGCTCGTGGGTCTGCTTCCGGAGCGCGTCGTCTCCGGTATCGCGCGCATCTGGAAGTAGCCGCTCGGCACTTCGCAGCGCTGGTACGCCGCGCCGTGGCGGCGGGCGTCTCCCTCGCTCAAACGGGCCTGCTCCATCCCCCTCTAAGTCGTTCCCTTGTTACCGCAGGCTCGACTTCGCTCGGGAAACGCCCGCCGCCCTCGCGGCGTACCCCGTCGAGACGTACCTCGCTCGAGGAGTAGCGCGACACTAGCGACGTGACCGTCGCTGAGCATCCCAACGTCGCGCGCGTGCGAGCTTACGCAGCGGAGCGCGGCGTCCCGATCGAGATCCGCCGCTTTCCCGCGAGTACGCGCACCGCGAACGACGCGGCCCGCGAGATCGGCGTTGAGGTGGGTCGGATCGTCAAGTCCCTCGTATTCCTCGCAGCTGATCGCCCCGTCGTCGTGCTCTGCTGCGGTGACCGCCGCGTGAGCGAAGAGCGCCTGCGCGAGGCGGTCGGCGCCGGCGCGGTGCGCCGCACCACCGCCGAGGAGGCGAAGCGCTTCACCGGGTACGCGATCGGTGGCGTACCTCCATTCGCGCACGAGACAGCCTGCGAGACGGTGATCGACGAGGACATGTCGCGCTTCGAGAGGGTCTGGGCGGCGGCGGGGCTGCCCGATGCCGTGTTCGAGATCGCGGTCGCCGATCTGCGCCGCCTCGCGGACGCAAAGACGGCGCGCATCGCGGAATGAACGTATTCGTGACGGGCGCGACGGGCTTCGTCACCGGCAACGTCACGATGCATCTGCTGGCCCGCGGCGATGAGGTGCGCGCGCTCGTCCGCGACGCGTCGCGTGGCCGGATCCTTGCGCGCGCCGGAGTGACGGTCGTGGCCGGCGACCTCTCCGACGCCGGCGCCCTTCGCCGAGGCATGGAGGGCGTCGACGCCGTCGTGCACGGAGCGGCGATGTACGAGGTCGGCATCGCGCCCTCGCAGCGCCCCGCGATGTTCGCCGCGAACGTCACCGGGACGGAGCGCGTCCTTGAAGCCGCAGTCGCCGCGGGCGTGCGCCGCGTCGCCTACGTGTCGACGTGCGGGGTCTTCGGGAACACGCGCGGCCAGGTCGTCGACGAGACATATGCACGCAGCGGCCCGTTCACCTCGTACTACGAGGAGACAAAGGTGCGCGCGCACGAGATCGCGATGCGCTTCGCCGAACGTGGCCTTGCGGTGTCGATCGCGCAACCCGGCGGTGTGTATGGACCGGGCGACACATCCGGTCTAGGCCGCCTCATGCGCGACTTCGTGCGCGGCCGCCTGCCGCTCGTGCCGTTCGGCGACGCGGGCCTCAATTTCGTGCACGTGGACGACGTGTCCCGCGGCATCGTGCTCGTCCTCGATCGCGGCCGGCCGGGGAGCAGCTACATCCTCGGCGGCGAGAACGCGCGTATCGCCGACGCGTTCGCGGCGCTCGCGCGCGTCACCGGACGCGGCGTCCCGCGCCTACGGCTGCCGTATCGGTTGCTCCAGCTCGGCGCTTTGGTACGGCCGGGCCTGCGCGAGGTCGTGTCCTCAACGAAGGGCGTGACCTTCTGGGCGACCGACGCACGCGCGAAGAGCGAGCTCGGCTATTCGTCGCGCGGTCTCGAGGCAGGACTGCGCGACACGTACGGTGGCTCAGGCCAGCCGTAACGGCCCCTGACCAACGCGACTAGTAAGAGGGGGTATGTGGTCGCCTTGACCTAATACTCGGCGTCGTCTGCCGCGGCGTCCCCGTCGCTTGCGGGCAGCAGATCACTTTCGATGGCGGACCAGCTTGAGACCCGGAGCGTGTTCGACGGTAACGATCGACTGGTCGTTCGGGCTAGCCATGATCGGTCCGCCAATATCGACCCCCAGCCGGTCAACCATTGGTTCCACCTCAAGCGGGGTGCTGAGATAGGTCAGCGGCGCGCCATACCCCCGAGTTAGGGCTCGTCGTCCTCATCATCATCATCATCTGATTCGAACTCGTCGGAATAGAAGCCCAGCTCCTCGGACTTGTACACCGTCACGAGGAAGTCCTCGCGCTCCGGATCGTGCGTCTGCACCAGCTCCTCATCGAGCTGATCGATGAGTTGCTGCAGCTCGTCGTCGGTGAGCTCGACCTCGAGCAGCAGCGTCCCGTGGACCTCGAAGCGGCCGTAGTGGATGTCGACACGACCGATGCGGCGAGCGCCGCCGTAGATCGTGAAGATCTCGCTCGACTCCGTGCGAACGTTGCGCTCGAAACGTGCTGCTTCCATGGGACGACGACTGTACTAGGTCGCCACGTCGCTCAGCTGCCTGAGCACCCACTCCGCTAGCGGGGGCATCGCGAGGTCCGCGGTGGCCACCGTGCTGATCGCGCGCGGCCACGTCCACACCAGCAGCTCGCCGCAGCAGAGGGCGGCGGTGCGGAGAGCCTGACGGTCCAGCGAGCCGACGGTGGCCTCGATGTTCTCCGGCATCGGGCAGTCCGGTGCGTCGAGCACGGCCGCGAGCCCGTACTGCGGATCGGGGATGCGCTCCGCGGCCGCCCACAGGCGCCACAGCTCGGCGCGGGTGGCGTCGAGCTCGGCCTGCGCCTCCCAGAGCGAGCCACGAATGAGGTACTTCGCGCAGGCGCTCAGATGGACGAGTGCGCCGTACATCCACTCGCGGACCTGCGACTCGGTCGCGACGCTCGCCTTCGCCTCGCCGACGATCCGGTCGTCCGGGTCGTAGAGAACGATCCAGTCCGGCCGCGGGCTCTGGCGTTCCCGAGCGAGCGCGACGATGAGGTCGAGCTGCACGCCGCTCGCGTACTGCGCGAAGGTGTGCTGGGACGGCGGGAGCGCACGGTCCGCCCCTTGGATGATCCGCTGATGCATGTCGATCACGTCGCCGATGCGGCGCACGATGCCCGCGCTCTCGCGGAACGCATCCTGCCAGGCTGCGTCGGCGACCGCGTACATGGCGTCCACGTCCGACAGCTCGTCCGCTGCGCCTCGGCCAAGGCTGCAGCCGACGACGAGAAGGCGGATGCCGGGATCGCGTTCGGCCTCCCGCGCCAACCCGAGCATCAGCTCGCGATGCGGAGCGAGCTCCTTCGGCAGCGATCGCAGCCAGCGCTCGGCGTCTTCTCTCACGGTCTGATCGTAGTCACGTTAGGCTCCGCGCTCGTGCCGCACCCGCTCCGCATCGGCCTGAAGCTGTCGCAGCAGGTCCATCCCATCGCCGCGCAGCGTGAGGCGTGGCGTATCGCGGACGAGGCGGGCTTCGATCACATCTGGCCCTTTGACCATCTCATCGCGCTCGGCGGCGAACCCGCGGAGCCCATCTTCGACGGCTGGACGATCCTCGGGGCCGTCGCCGAGAACACCAAGCGGGCGCGCATCGGTCTCAACGTGACGGGCAACCTTTACCGCCACCCGGGGCTCCTGGCGAAGATCGCGGTGACGGTCGACCACTTGTCCGGCGGACGCCTGGAGATGGGCATCGGCGCCGCGTGGAACGAACCCGAATTCACGATGTACGGCATCCCGTTCCCGAGCGCCGCGGACCGCATCCGCATGCTCGATGAGGCGTGCAGCGTACTGAAAGCGCTCTGGACCGAGGCGCGCGCGACGTACACGGGCCGCTTCTATCAGCTGGGTGCCGCGATCGCGGAGCCGAAGCCGGTCCAGAAGCCTTACCCACCGATCTGGATCGGCGGCTCGGGGCCGAAGCGCACGCTGCGCGTGGTCGCGAAGCACGCCGACGTGTGGAACTCCAACGCACCGTCGCCCGAGGCCACGCATGCGCTGGTGAAGATCCTCGACGAGCACTGCGCGAAGGTGGGCCGCGACCCCGCGACCATCCGTCGCTCGCACCAGATCCGTGCAGCGACAGATGATGACGCCCTCCGGATCGCCCAGGCGGCACTGCGCGCGGGGTTCAGCGAGCTGCTGCTCTTCCCGTTCGCGGGCGGCGACCTGCGCTCCGGCGTGGAGCGCGCGGCGGCCTTGTTGCCGCGGATGCGCGCGCTCGCTCCTTAGCGGCGGCTGAGCCCCAGGACCGAGAGAAAGAAGCTCGCGAAGAAGGTCTGCACCCCGACCGTGATCGCGAGCGAGGACGCGATCACGACGCGCAACGTCCGTGGCACGTCGACGATCGGACCGAAATCCTGCGTCTCCCAGATACCGATCGCCGACGCCGCCAGCACGAGACCGAAGACGACGAGCACGATGCCGGCCGCGAGTCCCGTCTCGAGCGTGATGTAGCGATAGAGGCGGCTGAGCCGCCCGTCCTCCGGTAAGAGCCCTTCGCTGATCGCGAACGTCTTGGTGAACAACGCGAAGATCACGGACTGGTACCCGAGCACGATCGCAGCCGCCGCGTACACGAGGGTATGGATATCGAACCGCACCGATCCGAGTGCGCGCTCCCCCGGCAGTAGCCAGAGGAGCGTCAACGCGCCGACGATCATGAGCAGAGCGCCGGGATAGAGGAACAGCCAGCGCGGGCTGTACAGGAGCAGGAACCGCAGGTGCCGCCAGCCGTCGCGCCAGGTGCGGAGGTGCGGTGGCCGGCCGCGCTTATCCGGTCCAAGCGTGACCGGCACCTCGGTGATCCGCAGTCCATGCACCGCCGCTTTGACGACCATCTCCGATGCGAACTCCATGCCGGTCGTGCGCAGGTCGAGCGCGAGGATCGGCGAACGGCGGAAGCCTCGGAGCCCTGAGTGGAAATCACCGACGTCGCTGCTGAAGAAGAGACGGCCGAGGAATGAGAGGACGGGGTTCCCGAGCCAGCGATGGAGGAACGGCATCGCGCCCGCTGCGACGCCGCCTTTGAAGCGGTTGCCCATCACGAGGTCGTAGCCCTCGCGCAGCTTCACGAGGAAGGCGTCGACCGCGAAGAAATCGTACGAACCGTCGGCGTCGCCCATCACGACGTACTCGCCGCGCGCCGCCGCTATCCCCGTCAGCAGAGCGCTCCCGTAGCCGCGCAGCGGGACGGGCACGACGCGCGCGCCTGCGGCCGCGGCGAGCTCGCGCGATCCGTCGCTGCTGCCGTTATCGGCAACGACCACCTCGCCCTTGATGCCGTGTTTCGCGAGCGCCTCGCGGGCTTGCTTCACGCAGTCGGCCACCGTGGCCGCTTCGTTGAGGCACGGCATGACGATCGATAGCTCGAAGCGTTCTTCCACGGCGCTGGCGATGCTAGCCCGAGACCCCCAGGCGGGCGGTGCGCACGCGATCGACATCGGCGAAGGCGCCGATGCGCGCGCGGACCTCGTCGGGCACGGGATCGTCGAGCGTGAGGATCATGAGCGCCGCGCCTCGCGCATGAAGACGACCGACCTGCATCGACGAGATGTTGACGTCGTGCTCGCCGAGCAGCGTCCCCACGCGGCCGACCAGGCCCGGCTTGTCCTGATGCCTCGTGAGAAGCAGGTGCCCCTCGACCGCGACGTCGACCCAGAACCCGTCGATGAGGACGATGCGCGGCTCGCCCTGGACCAGCGTTCCCGCGACCTCGGTGCTTCCGACGCGCACGGTGAGGAGCGCGGCGTAGCGCGGCGCCTCGGTCTCGCGCCGCTCCTCGATGACCAGCCCGCGGGACCGAGCGATCGCGAGTGCGTTCACGAGGTTCACGCGCTCCGCGCTGAACGTCTCGAGGAGGCCCTTCACGACAGCCGCGCGCAGCGGCTCGGCGTCGAGCTCCAGCAGCTTGCCGGCGTACGCGAGCTGCAGCTTTGCCGGGCGCTCGTCCAGCAGCTGCGCGACGAGCGCGCCGAGTCGCTCGCCGCAGCGAAGCCAGGCGCTGCCGCCAGCCTCATCCGCGGGTGGACGCGGCGCGTTCACCGCGTGCCGCGCCGGTTGCCCGTCCAGCACGTCGAGGATCTGGCCCACGACGTCTACGGCGACGTTCACCTGCGCTTCGGACGTGGAGCCGGCGATATGCGGCGTGAGCACGGTGCGCGGGGCGCGGCGGATGGGGGAGTCGGCTGCGAGCGGCTCGGTCGGGTAGACGTCGAGGGCGGCGCCGGCGATCGCGCCCGCTTCGAGCGCTGCGGCGAGCGCGGCGAGATCGACGACCTCGCCGCGCGCGCAGTTCACGAGGACGGCCGTCGGCTTCATCCTTGCCAGTGAGTCGGTGCTGATGAGGTTGCGGGTCTTCTCGGTGAGCGGTGTGTGCAGCGAGAGGACGTCCGCGGTGCGGAGAAGCTCGTCGAGTTCGACCAGCGTCGCACCCGCGGCCCGCGCGCTCGCTTCGGTGGCGAACGGATCGTGCGCGATGACACGCATCTCGAAGGCGGCCGCCCGCCGCGCGACCTCCGAGCCGACGCGTCCGATGCCGACCAGGCCCAGTGTCTTCCCGCGCAGCTCGCGGCCGATGAACTTCGAGCGCGTCCACTCGCCGGCGCGGACGCTGCGGTCCGCTTCGGCGATGCGTCGCAGCAAGGTCAACATCAGCGCCAGCGTGTGCTCGGCCGCGGAGACGATGTTCCCGAGAGGCGCGTTGACGACGTAGACACCGTGCGCGGTCGCCGCGGGGACATCGATGTTGTCCACGCCGACGCCTGCGCGGCCCACGACCGCGAGTCGCGGCGCGGCGTCGAGGATCTTCGCTGTCACCTTCGTCTCGCTGCGGACGATCAGCGCGTCGACGTCTGCCAGGCGCGAGGCGAGGTCGCCCTCGCTGAGACCGGTAGTGATGCGCACCTCGCACCGTTCCCGAAGCAGGACCAGGCCGTCCTCGGCGAGAGGGTCGGCCACGTGTACGACGGGTCGGGTTCTTCCTATCGGCGGGTGCCGACCGTGTCCGCGCGCGCTCCGGCGCGTGTGCCCGGTCGCGTCGGCTGCGGCGCGCTCTCGGCGTACGCGCGGAGCGCCGCGGCGATCGCCTGACCCGGCTCGACCGGCTGGTTGAAGTCGCGGAGCGCGAGCTCCAAGGCGCTGAAGAAATTCAGGATGTCCTGGATCGTCACGAAGCCGAGGTGCCCCACGCGGATGAGCTGCCCCTCGAGCTTGCCCTGGCCCCCGGCCACGATCGTGTCGTAGTCGTCGCGCAGGACGCGGATGAGGTTGCGCGCATCGACGCGCGTGGGCGGACGGAACGCGGTGACCGCGGGTGACGCGTGCGCCTCGTCAGCGAACAGCGTCAGGCCCAGCGCCTGCACGCCGCGGCGGGTCGCGCGCGCGAGGTTCTGATGACGGCGGAGGATCGCCTCGAGGCCTTCCTCGGCCATGAGACGGAGGGCTTCCTGCAAAGCGATGTACACGCTCACTGCCGGCGTGGCCGGCGTCGCGCCCTTCTCGAGCGCGGCCTTGTACGTGGCGAGATCGAAGTAGACCTTGGGGAGGTCGGACTTCTCGTAGAACTTCCAGGCGCGCTCGCTCATCGTGACGATGGACACGCCGGGCGGTGCGCCCCAGGCCTTCTGTGAGCCGGTCACGCACACGTCGATGCCCCACTCGTCGATCTCGAGCTCGCACGCGCCGGCACCCGAGATGCTGTCGACGATGAGCAGCTTGCCCGAGTCGCGGACGACCTCGCTGATCTCCTTGAGCGGGTTGAGGACACCGGTCGAGGTCTCGTTGTGCTGGAGCATGACCGCCTTCGCGGCGTCCTTGCCCTTTTCCTTCGCGAGCTCGTCGCGCACGAGGTCGGGGTCGATCGCGCGGCCGAGCGTGACGTCGATGCGACGCGCGTCTACGCCGTAGGCCTTGCAGATCGAATAGAACCGCTCGCCGAATGCGCCGTTGATGAACACGAGCGCGTGGTCGCCGCGCGAGAGCGTGTTCGCGACGGCCGCTTCCATCGCGCCGGAGCCCGACGCGGTGAGCGTCAGCACATCACCCTGCGTACGCAGGAAATCCTGCAGCGCGCGCGTGAGCGCGGCCAGCAGCGCGGCGAATTCGGGGCCGCGGTGGTTGATCATCGGTCGGGCCGACGCGGCGAGCACGGCCTGCGGCACCACGGTCGGGCCTGGGATACGGAGGTTCTGGGGGCGGTACATGTTCTCTCCCTCTAGGCTGAACGGGCGGAGGTGGACCCCTCGAATGATGCCAGCCCACCGGCCCTGTAACAAGGAGACAAACGAGCATTTCTGAACGGAAGTTCGCTCCCTCCATCTTGAATGCCGACTTTGCCCGGCTTGCGGAGGCCGTGGGCGCGCTCGAACGCGGCGGGGCCGACTGGGTCCACGTCGATGTGATGGATGGTCACTTCGCGCCTAATCTCACATTCGGTCCGAAGATGGTGGCCGACCTGCACAACGCGACACGGCTGCCGCTGGACGTCCACCTGATGATCGAGCGACCCGACGACTGGGTGGACCGCTACGTCGATGCCGGCGCCGCGTACGTCGTGATCCACGTCGAGGCTGCACGGGCGGTATCGGCGACGCTGGCCCGGATCCGCTCCCGCGGCGCGAAGGCCGGCATCACGCTCAATCCCGATACGCCGGTCGAGGCCATCCTCCCGTATCTCGGCGAGATCGACCTCGCCCTCGTGATGAGCGTGAGTCCCGGCTTCGGCGGTCAGAGGTTCATCGAGAGCGCGATCGGCAAGCTTCTGTGCCTGCGGAAGGAGATCGACTCGCAGGGCCTCGCCGTCGAGCTCGAAGTGGACGGAGGCGTGAAGCTCGACAACGTCCGACGCGTGATCGAGGCGGGGGCGAGCGTGGTCGTCGCCGGTTCGGCGGTATTTGGAGCGCCCGAGGGTGTCGAGGCCGCGGTGAAAAAATTCCGCGCCGCACTCAGCCAGCCGAACCGCTGATCAGGCGCGCGCGATCTCCAGCGTGCGACGCGTCGTCGCAGCGACCTTCTCCCAACGCTTACGGAAAGCGCTGTACGCCATGTCGTCGAGCCCGATCCGCAGCGTGTAGCACGAGAGTCGTTCGTTGAAGTGCGGCACGTCGAGTCCGATCGCTGCGTAGTGCGCTCGGGCCTCGGCCGCGAAGTCGATGTTCCGCCACGCTGGGAACCACGGCTGATAGAAGACCAGGTTCGCGATCTCGTAGAGGGAGTCGCCGTACTTCGAGCTGCCCCAGTCCAGGACGGCGCTGATGTGGTCGCCGTCGACGAGCACGTTACGGTTGATGAGGTCGTCGTGGAAGAGGTGCTGCTCCTCTGGACAATGATCGACGCGCTCGAGCAATCGCGCGTAGCCTTCTTCGAACGCAGCGAGGCTGGTCGGCGAGGCTTCGAGCAGTTCCCGCCACCCAGGTGCGCCGCGCGTGGCCGGCTGGTCGACGAAGCCAAGCAGCCACGCGCGCCAACTCGGATGACTGGTGCTCCCATCGGCGCGCCATCCGCCGAAGCCTGACGCCGCAGACAAGTCGACCTTCCGCATCGCGTCGAGCGCAGCGAACAGCGATGGGATGACGCGCCGCATCCGCGTCTCGTCGAGGTCGTCGATGTGCTCACCGCTCATCCGCCGCGCGACCGCATAGAAGCCGCCGACCGCCGGACCCCACTCGATGATCGACGGGATCGGGAGCGCCGGCGACGAGTAGCGCGCCGCGTACGCGTCCTTCTCGAAATCCTCGTCGTACGCGCTGAAGCGCGCGACGAGGTCCGCGTCTGCGGTGCGCACCGAGTACGCCGCTGACCACTCGCCCGGTCGCATCACGGTGATCTGCGCGGCCGATCCGAACCGCTCGCGGAGGAACCGGGTCGCCGGCGTGTCCGGCTCAGTCTTCGTCGCCAAGGCCCAGCTCCCCAAGCCGTTCGTCGCTGATGCCGAAGTGATGAGCGATCTCGTGGACCACGGTGTCGCGAACGATCTCGGCCTGCCGTCGGGGCGAGGCGGTCATCCGCTCGATAGGACCGCGGAAGATGCTGATGCGGTCGGGCAGATACGGCTCCCCGGCTCCGCGGTCCGTCAGGGGCACGCCCTCGTACAGACCGAGCAGATCCCCGTCGCGGCGCTGCTCGCGCGACGGCTCATCCTCGACGACGATCTCGATGTTGCGCATCCGCTCCCGGAACTCCGCCGGGAGGCCGTCGACCGCGCGGGCAACAAGCCGCGCGAATCGGGCCTGCCGAAGACGTGACACCTTCGCGACTGTAGCCGCCGCGCTAGGCCGCCTCCTTCGCCTGGCCGAGCGCGGACCGGAGTCGCCGCAAAGCTCGCGCGCGCACGCGACACACGCCCGACTCCGAGAGCCCGACCTGGAGTCCGATCTCGCGCAGCGTCAGGCTGCGGCCGTACGAAAGCACGATCACTCGGCGCTCCATCTTCGTGAGTGAGCGAAGCTCGCGCGCCACCTCGAGCCAGCGCGGATCGCTGTGGGTGCCTTCGGCAACGACCTCATCCGGTGCGGCGATGCCGCCGTCGCCAAGCTCCGCGAGCCGGTCGAGGGAGATCTCCACGTACGGCGGCGGGAGGTCCTCCGTGATCTTCTGCGCCTCGCGGTAGGCGCGGCGGGCGGAGCGGGTGAGCGGATCGCGCTCGCGGAGGGCGTCGAGCACCTGGCCGCGGACGCGGCGTGCGGCATACGCGCCGAACGACGCGCCGACTTCGCCCCGGTAGCGCTGTGCGGCCTGGACGAGACCAACGACCCCAGCTGCGAT
>JANNHF010000092.1:0-2598 GCA_031404235.1 Chloroflexota bacterium | reverse complement strand
GACTACTCCGGCCGCTCGGTCATCGTCGTCGGCAACGACCTGAAGCTCCACGAGTGCGGTCTGCCGAAGAAGATGGCGCTAGAGCTGTTCAAGCCGTTCGTCATGCGCCAGCTCGTCGAGCGCGGCCTCGCGCACAACATCAAGAGCGCGAAGCGCTACGTCGAGCGCGTGTCACCCGAAGTGTGGGATGTCCTCGAAGAGGTCATCAAGGACCACCCGGTCCTCCTGAACCGCGCGCCCACGCTGCACCGCCTGGGCATCCAGGCGTTCATGCCAAAGCTCATCGAAGGCAACGCCATCCAGATCCACCCGCTCGTCTGCGAGGCCTTCGGTGCCGACTTCGACGGCGACCAGATGGCCGTGCACGTTCCGCTGTCCGCGGCGGCGCAGGCCGAGGCGAAGAACCTCATGCTCTCGACCCGCAACATCCTGAAGCCCGCCGACGGCCAGCCGGTCGTCACGCCGCGCCAGGACATGGTCCTCGGCACGTATTGGCTCACGCTCGAGCCGGCCACCAAGAGCGACAAGGAATCGCAGATCTTCGGCGACTTCAACGAGGTGCAGTCGGCGTTCGACCTGGACATCGTCAAGTACCAGACCCCCATCCGCTTCCCGTTCGGCGGCAAGATCATCGAGACGACGGTCGGCCGCGTCCTGTTCAACGCCATCCTCCCTGAGGACATGCGCTTCGTGAACCGCACGCTCGACCGCGGCGCCATCCGGGACATCGTCACGACGGTGTTCGAGCGCCACGGCAACGAGATGACCGCAGAGGTCGTCGACCGCATCAAGTCGCTCGGCTTCGCCGCCGCGACGAACGCGGGCGTGTCCATCTCCATCGACGACGTCACGATCCCGTCCGACAAGAAGGCGATCGTCGACGCCGCCGAGGTCCAGGTCCTCGAGATCGACCGCCAGTTCCAGCGCGGCCTCATCAGCGAGCAGGAGCGTTACGAGAAAACGGTGAAGATCTGGACCGACGCGACGAGCACCGTCATCCACTCGATGATGGACGCGCTCGATCGCCGCGGGTCCGTCTACATGATGGCCACCTCCGGCGCCCGCGGTAATACGCAGCAGATGGGTCAGATCGGCGGTATGCGAGGCCTTATCGCCGACCCGCAGGGCCGGATCATCGACCTGCCGATCCGTTCGAACTTCCGCGAGGGCCTCACGGTCCTTGAGTACTTCATCTCGACGCACGGTGGCCGCAAGGGTCTGGCCGACACGGCCATCCGCACCGCCGACTCCGGCTACCTCACCCGCCGCCTCGTGGACGTGGCGCAGGACGTCATCGTCCGGATCGAGGACTGCGGGGACGAGGACGGCATCTTCGCGAGCGCCGACGAGCCCGGCATCGTCGAGCCGTTCCAGGACCGCATGTTCGGCCGCCTGCTCGCGCAGGAGGTCACGCATCCGAAGACCGGCGCGATCATCGCGAAGCGTGGCGACGACGTCGACCACGTCCTCGCCAAGGTCATCGCCGAGGCCGGCGTGAAGCGGGTCCGCCTGCGTTCGCCGCTCGGTTGCCACGCGAAGCACGGCATCTGCCGCGCCTGCTACGGACGCAACCTGGCGAGCGGCAAGCTCGTCGACGCCGGCGAAGCGGTGGGCATCATCGCCGCCCAGTCCATCGGCGAGCCGGGCACGCAGCTCACGATGCGCACGTTCCACACCGGTGGCGTCGCGGCCGTGGGCAAGGACATCACCATGGGCCTCCCGCGCGTCGAGGAGATCTTCGAAGCGCGCGTGCCCAAGGGCATGGCGATCATCTGCGAGATCGACGGCGTGGCGGAGATCGTCCGCGACCCGGATGGCTCGCGGAAGATCCTGGTGCGCAACTCACAGGACTACGTCGTCCCGATCAGCGTCCCGCCGGGATACGTGCTCGCGATCGCCGACGGCGACGAGGTCACGGCCGGCCAGCCCATCGCGAAGCCGGAGCGCCGGACGAAGGGCAAGACCGACATGCCATCGCCCGTCTCGGGCACGCTGAAGGTCGCCTCGAACGGCAAGCTCACGATCGCGATGAAGGAGGTCGAGGAGCGCGTCTACGAGGTCGAGCACAACGCTCGGATGAACGTGGAAAACGGACGGAAGGTCTCCGCCGGCGACTTCCTCACCGAAGGATCCGCGAACCCGCAGGACATCCTGCGCATCTCCGGCCGCGAGGCGGTCCACAAGTACATGGTCAACGAGGTCCAGCGCGTGTACCGCAGCCAGGGCGTGACCATCAACGACAAGCACATCGAGATCATCGTCCGCCAGATGCTCCGCAAGGTGCGCATCGAGGAGGCGGGCGACACCGAGCTGCTCCCGATGGAGCTGTTCGACCGGTTCGAGTTCGAGGACATCAACGCGCGGACGATCGCCGCCGGCGGCGAGCCCGCCACGGCGCAGACCGTGCTGCTCGGTGTCACCAAGGCAAGTCTCTCGACGAACTCGTTCCTCGCGGCGGCGTCGTTCCAGGAGACCACGCGCGTCCTCACCGAGGCCGCGACGATGGGTCAGAAGGACCGGCTGCTCGGGCTCAAGGAGAACGTCATCATCGGCAAGCTCATCCCCGCCGGCACGGGTCTGCCGTCACGACGCGAGCAG